>NZ_PQCE01000018.1:0-64025 GCF_002964725.1 Pseudoalteromonas sp. T1lg76 | reverse complement strand
CAGCGCTTGCAGCGCATTTCTACTGTGTTGTTACATGTTTATGTAGAACAACTACACCACACATGTACCGCCTTGTATAAATTCGCTACACACTGCTGCAGAAACAAACAACAAAGGTCAACAGACCCTAGGCAGTGTAAATAAAAGTCCCTGGCTGCTTGTTGATCTGCAGCAATAATTGGGGCTCTTGTTTGCTTTGTGGCGGCAATAGTATGATGTGCATAAACCGTATTCAGATATGCTGTACGACTTGGGTTCTGCAGCAAATGGTGGCAATAAATGGATAAGAAACTAGTGATAATCGGCGCCGGTTGGCTCGGTGAGGCCTTGGCACAAGCTGCGCTGGCTCAGGGCTGGCAGGTAGAGGCTACACACAGAGAGCAGGGGCTCCAAGCCCATGACCGCCAGTTTGCACTGCAAGATGACGGCACCCTGGTGCACAATGTCTCGCTCACCGATGCTTATTGGGTATGCGCCATGAGCCCGGGCGCCCGACGCCAACCCAGTAATTATCAGCAAAGCCTGAAACAGGCCTTGGCCCTCTCTCAAGAACTTAAGGGCAAAGGCTTTGTGTTGTGCTCCAGTACCGGGATTTATGATCAACAAAATGGCCAGTATGATGAGCACAGTGCGTTAACGCTGGAAACAGCGCGTCAGCAAGGTCTGAGCGAGGCGGAACAAGTTGCGTTGGCATATGGTGCCAAGGTCTTGCGTTTAGGTGGCCTGGTTGGGCCGCAGCGGGAGCCCGGCCGCTTTGTTGCCGGTAAAACCTTATCCTCCCATGCTGAGGATGTGGTCAATATGGTGCATCGCGATGATGTAATAGCCGGCATTCTGACCTTGATTCAACACTATCCACAAGCGCAGCCTATTTATAATCTGGTACACCCAAGCCACCCATCAAAACAGGATTACTACCGTGGGCATTGCCAGCGTTTGGGAAGCGAAATGCCACAATTTAGCGCCGAAAAGGCGGTGGCGCGAGTGATAAATGGCAATGCCATCCAGGCCCTTGGCTTTACCTACAGCCGTGATATCTAAGGTGTGCAGCAAAGCGCAAAGGCAAGTGCAAAGATAATTGCACAATTAACTTAACAGTCTCGGCAAACGCAGGTTTTATGTCGCGCCTATAAATTTTGCGCTGCCCACGGGCGCTGTGTAACATGGCGCATATTTTCTTGTCTATACAAGTAGGGCTAATTTTGGAGAACCGCATGCAAATTGATCAGGTTATTATTGATGCCAATATCGCGACCATGGTTGCATCAGAAAACGATGACTACGGTATTATCGAAAACGGCGCCGTATTGCTAAGCGGCGATAAGATCGCTTGGGTGGGCCCCATGGCTGAGATGCCACAAGTGGATCTGCTGTCGTTACCCGTGTACTCCGCTGGCGGTGCCTGGTTGACGCCTGGCTTGGTTGACTGTCACACCCATATTATCTTCGGTGGAAATCGCTCTCAGGAGTTTGAGCGTCGTTTGCAGGGCGAAAGCTACGAAAGCATCGCTCAACAAGGTGGCGGTATTGCCACCACGGTACGCGCCACGCGTGCGGCCGAGCCAGAAGAGCTTTTTACCAAAGCCAAGCAGCGCCTTGATGCGCTAATGCGTGAGGGTGTTACCACGGTGGAAACCAAGTCGGGCTATGGTCTGGATTTGGCCAGCGAGATTAAGTTGCTGGAAGTGGCGGCGCTGCTTCAGGAGCACCACCCAGTGCATATCGAAAGCACTTTCTTGGGTGCTCATGCTTTGCCACCTGAGTACAAGGGCGATGCCGATGGTTATATCGACCTGGTATGCGAGCAGATGCTGCCGGCGGTAGCGCAGCAAAAACTAGCCACCGCGGTTGACGTATTTTGTGAAAATGTCGGTTTTAATCAGGCACAGACCGAGCGCGTATTTAAACGTGCCAAAGAGCTGGGCTTTAATGTAAAGCTGCACGCCGAGCAGTTATCTAACATGCATGGCACGGCCTTGGCCGCGCGTTATCAGGCATTGTCGGCGGATCACCTGGAGCACCTGGATGAAGCAGGTGTGAAGGCGATGAAGGACGCAGACATGGTTGCCGTGCTGTTGCCTGGGGCCTTTTACTACCTGCGTGAAACCAAGTACCCACCTATCGAGCTATTGCAACGCTATGAGGTGCCGATCGCCATTGCTACCGATTTCAACCCGGGCACTTCGCCCCTGTGTTCGCTGCAATTAATGATGAATATGGCCTGCACCCTGTTCCGCTTAACGCCAGGGCAAAGCCTGCTCGGAGTAACGCGATATGCTGCTAAGGCTCTGGGCCTGAATGACCGTGGTCAGTTGGCTGCTAATATGCGTGCCGACATCGCCTTATGGGATATTGAACACCCATCGCAATTAAGTTATGAATTCGGTACAAATCCGTTGAAAAAGCTTTGGATTCAGGGGGTATTAAGTAAGGCTTTTTAATCATAAGTGACTAAATCCTAAGTGGCCGGGATCTCGGCCACTCACACAGTGATAATAAAAACTTATGATAACCAGTATTCATCTTGGTGCCTTTATTTGTGGCTTATTTATAATGGCCTTATTGATCAGCCTGGTGTTGATCAGCGAACGTAAAGACGGCATCAGTGCGATGTGCTATTCGCTTGCGGGATTGGCCTATGTTGGTGGTCAATGGCATGTCGCCAGCGGTATTTTAATTTTAGTCTTTGCCGCACGTTGGTGGTGGTTTTACCGCCATCAAGCACCTCAAATACTGCAGGTGCGGGGCGCACTAGTGGCCCTGCAATTACTGGTTGTTACACTCAATCTGGTGTGGCCATTGCATTTTTCCTGGCTGTGCATCCTGCCTTTGATATTGCAAGTTATGGCCTTTATGGAACTGGAAGGCAACGATGATGAACAGCTGTTAAAGGCTCAGCATAATGAACTAAATGCCCGCAGCCTGCCCGTTATTTCCTGGGGCCAGGCGGTTACTCAATATAACCTGTGGCGCCAAAAGAATAATCATCAGGTTGCCCTCTTGCTATTACAGGTAGAAGGCTATGAGCAGTTAAATCGCTCACTAGGTCAGGAGTTTGCCGAACTGGTTTTGATGCAAAGTCTGGCGCGTATTAATAAGGTGGCAGCGCAGCCAAGCGTTTTGAATCTGCAGCTGCGAGAGCAGTTTGCCATTGAAGTTTTTCAGGTCGCGCCTCTGTGTTATGGCCTGGTTATAGATATCAGTCCTGACAGTCATTGCCATGAGCGCCTAGCCGAAGACATAGCAGCGGTGCTGCAAAAACCCTTTAATTCTCGTCACGGGGTGGTGGAGCTTAAGCCACATATCGCCCTAAGTACCGGTATGGCCGGTGACACTTCTTTGGATGATTTACTACAGCAGGGCTACAGGGCCATCGAATTTCATCCACAGCAACGTATTTGCCATTATCATGACTCCCTTGAGCAGCAGGCTGCCGCTCATCAGCAGCAACTACGCTTGCTGAGCGCGGTAGACTTTGAGCGAGACTTCTCTTTGTATTTCCAACCGGTGATTGGTCTAGAAGGGAATAAGCCCCTTTATGCTGAATTACTGCTGCGCTGGCAGCATCCGGAGCGTGGCATGGTTGAAGCGAAAGACTTTATCCGCGATTTACGTGCCGTGGGCAGAGGTTATAAGCTGGCCTTCCATGTGCTTGAGCGTGCCGCCGAAATGGCTAAGGGACTGAAGATGGAAGGCTTGGGCATGCCGGTGAGCGTCAATCTCTTCGGTGAAGAAATACTGCACGATGAGTTTGTTGAGTTTGCCGGCCGCATTCTGCGTGAGCACAGGCTAAAGGCGGGAGATTTAATTATCGAATGTCCGCTGACGGTGCTTATGTCTCTGGATAAGCGCGGCTTGGCTTTATTGACCCGTTTGCATCAGAAGGGGATCCACTTGTGTCTGGATGGCATGGGTGAAACACCCTTGTTCTTGGCCAAGTTGCCGAAGATCAATCTCGAATACGTTAAAGTTGACCCAAGTCTGACTGCTGATGTCGACTACACCAGTAACAACAAAGCGCTTTTAAACGGCTTAATCGATATGCACCGCCACCTAAATGCCCAAGTGATTTGTCAGGGTGTTGGCACAACGACGCAGTTAAGCTATGTAAAAGAGTTTAATGTGCAAGGGGCTCAGGGTTATGTGTTTACCCACCCCTTGCCGGCAGATGGCTTATTGAGCTGGACACGTCAATGGCAGCAAAAAGTGGAACAGCAAAGCGCCCCTAGCTGGTAGAGGCGCTCAAGTGCTTAGCTCAGGCTCTTAGCTGTGGTAGCGAGCGCGTAAAAAGGCGATCACTAAAGCGCTAAGCAGTTGCCCGCCGGCATTAAAGCCGGCGCTAAGGCCATTAGGGTCCTGGCTCGGCGCCGCTTCACATAAATGCAAATAGGCCACATCGCTGTCGCAGGTGGCGTTATAAACATATTGCTCGGCATCATTCAAAGACATACCACGATAATTTAAGGCGCTGGCCGGTGCCAAAGTAATGGCATCTATATCCAGCTCTATGGCCAATGGTGCCTGGTGGGTAAAGCTGTCCAGAGCGTCATTAACACTTTCCACAATCGAGGTTTGTGCCAACACCTTAAGGCTGTGATAGCTGGTGTAGGTGCTTTGATGCTGCGCCATAGCCGCTAGGATGGCAGCATTATTCTTTTGCTGATCCAGCGCCACCACATGATAGTGCTTAAGGTAACCTTCTGCCGCCGCGTAGTGGAAACCATTGCCGCTATGGCGACCTTCAAGGGCGCGGAAATCGCCGTGTGGATCAAGGTTAATGGCATTAACAGCTGTATTGTAATGCTTGGCGCTGGCCGCCAGCAGTGGGTAGCAATTGTTATGGCCACCGCCAATAACTATGGGCGTCAGCCCAGCCTCGAAAATGGCGGTAATAACCGGCTCGATACGCTGGTCCAGTTCGCCGCATAAGGTGCGTAACTTCGCCAAATCGTCGGCATTACCGTTATCGAGAGCCTGACTTTGCTGTTGCAGATCGGCACAATCGACCTCACCGAGTAGTAAGACATCCTGTACCGGGGTAAATTCATTAACCGGAATATTGAGGAACTTCGACAAAAAGGCACGAAAGCCTTGGTCTGCGCCGCCTTTGCCGAGATTGGCTCTAGGGCCTATGTCTTCGGGAATGCCGACAACGACATAGCGGATACCGAAATCTTTAGCGTCTTTTAGCGCCTGGCTAAATTCCACCTCGGTATCGAGCAGGGCAATGCTCTGAAATACTCGCTGCTCGGCGCTGCGGGCGGCGACTAAATCGGCAATGCTCTGTTCGTCATAGATATTAACTGCATATTCCATAGCGGTATTAATCGTTTAGGCCAATAAGCTCATCGTCCTCGACATATTCGAGTTCAAGCTCTTCGGCGGAGATAATAATACCTGTGCTATCGGCGTAGAGATAATCATCTTCATAGAAGGAAACGCCGGCGAAATTAACCGGAACGCCTTCTTCACCAGGGGCGAGGTTATCGGCGGCCACGGGAATGGAGGCAATGGCTTGAATGCCCAACTCCAATTCTTCGAGCTCATCGACATGACGCACGGCACCATAGACAATGATCCCTTCCCAATTGTTTTCCACCGCAAGTTCCGCCAGTTCGATGTCGATTAGGGCGCGACGGGTTGAACCACCGCCATCGACTAAGAGTACCGAATTGGTACCGTCTTGTTGCAAAACTTCGCGAATAAGCTGGTTACTTTCAAAACACTTGATGGTGCGAATACGCCCGCAAAAGGCGCCGCGGCCACCAAAATTAATGAACATAGGTTCGAGTACATCGACTACATCAGCAAAGTGATCACACAGTTCAGAGGTACTATATTCCATCGGACTCTCCTAGAGACTTTGTTGTCTCAAGTATACCTAGGTTATGGGGCTTAGCAAGCTAAGGTATTGACCTATAAAGAGCAACAAAAAAGTTAGACATATTACTGTCTAAAAAACGTCATGTATCTGTTATTTTTGCTGACTATATTCAAAGCTATGAACATATTTCAGGCGAAAGAGCATGATACTTGCGCAATTGGATCGTTTTGATCGGGCGTTATTTAAGGTGTTGTTTCGAGCTAGGTACCGGCGTTGGCAGCATCATGGCATTCGTTTGATGTCGCGATCCGGTGACGGTATCTTGTATGCTTTGTTTGGACTTTATTTGTTGATTTACAGCACGCCGGAGCAAATTACCTTGCTGCTGGTCTTGCTGCTTGGTTATGCCATTGAGCGGCCTATCTACTTTTTCACCAAAAACCTGTTCCAGCGTGTCCGTCCCTGTGATGTGTTAACCCGTTATGCCCATATTCGTCCCAGTGATAAATTTAGTCTGCCCTCGGGGCACAGTGCCGGGGCCTGGGTATTTGCGGTGATTGTTGGTCATTTTTATCCGCAGCTTGCACCCTATTTATATGCTTGGGCGACACTGGTGGCCTGCTCGCGGGTGTTTCTCGGGGTGCATTACCCGTTAGACATAGTTTTAGGCTCGTTACTTGGGTACGGCTGCGCCGTATTTGCATTACTTATCACAGGGATTTTATGAAGATTCTTTATGGCGTACAAGGCACAGGGAATGGCCATACCACCCGCGCTCGGGTGATGGCAAAGGCATTTGCCAAGGCTGGTGTGGAAGTAGATTATTTGTTTTCCGGGCGCAGTCGCGACCAATATTTTGATATGCAGGAGTTTGGCTCTTTCCAGGCCCGTCAAGGCTTAACCTTTGTTACCGAACGTGGCCGTGTAAATGGTTTAAAAACGCTGAAAAATGCCAAGGTGTGCGAGCTAATTAAAGATATACGCGAGCTAAACCTTAAGCAGTATGATTTGGTGATGAACGACTTTGAGCCTGTGACTGCTTGGGCCGCCAAGCGCCAAAAGGTACCCGTGGTGGGCATGAGTCATCAGGCCGCGTTTCTCTCGAACAGTGTGCCTGTGACCGGCGACAACATACTTACTAAGGCCATGATACGTAACTTTGCGCCCGCCGATGTTTACCTGGGCGTGCACTGGCAGCCTTTTGATGACTCCATTATTCCGCCTTTTATTGAGCATGCCGGGCCGGTCGACAGCGAGTATGTGGATAACAAGGTGTTGGTTTATCTACCCTTTGAAGATCTCGATGAGGTTATTGCCTATCTCAAGGACTTCCCGGGCAAGGAGTTTTATTGCTACCACCCTAAAGCGGAAGATAGATCCGAGGCCCATATCCATTTACGTAAACCGTCCAGGCTGGGTTTTTTACGGGATCTGGCCAGTGCCAGTGGTGTTATTGCTAATGCCGGCTTTGAATTGTCGAGCGAAGCCCTGACCCTAGGTAAAAAACTGCTGTTGAAACCTCTTAACGGTCAGTTTGAACAGCACTCTAATGCCCTGACTCTGCAAAATATGGAACGCGCCCATGTGATGCATTTTCTGGATCAGGACGCCCTCGATGATTGGCTTAATATGGATAAAAAAGAGCGCATCAACTTCCCTCATGATCCGGCGCCACTTATTTCCTGGCTGATGGCGGGACAATGGCAGGATAGACAAAGCCTGAATCAGCAACTCTGGCAGGGCGTGCTGTAGCTCGAAGTAGTTTTGTTACTGCTCTTCACTGAACACAAAAAAGCCGCAGATGCGGCTTTTTTAATGCTTGTGTATCGCGCCTTTCACTTAGGGAGTGACGCGAATAGCAATGCTGGCATCGCGCTGGGCATTGGCCGCTTTTAAGCGCTCAAGGTAGGTTTGCCAGAGTTGCTCGGCATGGCTGCAAAGCTCGGCAAGGTAACCAAAGCTATAGAGCCCACTTTGGTGGCCATCATCAAAGTGCAGGCGTACCGCGTAGTGGCCAATGGCCTCAATTTCACCGATAGCCACCGCCTTTCTATTGGTTACCAGCTTTGGTGGCCCCTGGTGATGCCCCTGCACCTCGGCAGAGGGCGAGTGCACGCGCAAAAACTCGGCGCTTAGACTTACCTGCTCGCCATTATCAAAATGAATATCCAATACCTTGGTACGGCGATGATAATGTAACGTCTTGACCAGCATACTGTTCCCTTAAAACAAAGAAGGGGCGCAAGGCCCCTACGCTTATAGAATAAAGCGACTTAAGTCTTCATCCTGAACCAGGTTACCCAGATGCTGGTTAACGTAATCGCCATCCACGATTAGGGTTGTACCGGCTTTATCACTGGCCTCGAAGGAGATCTCCTCCATCAGACGCTCCATCACAGTATGCAGACGACGGGCACCTATGTTCTCGGTCTTCTCATTAACCTGCCACGCGGCCTGAGCAATGCTTTCAATGGCATCCTCGGTAAATTCAACGCACACCTCTTCGGTGTTCAGCAGGGCGATTTGTTGCTCCGTTAATGACGCATGAGGCTCGGTGAGAATGCGTTTAAAGTCGTTAGCAGTTAGAGCGTCAAGCTCGACACGAATCGGCAGACGACCTTGTAGCTCGGGGATCAGATCCGACGGTCTGGCCATTTGGAATGCACCCGATGCAATAAACAGAATATGGTCGGTTTTTACCATGCCGTACTTGGTGCTCACCGTAGAGCCCTCGATAAGAGGTAGCAGATCGCGCTGTACGCCTTCACGGCTTACATCCGGACCACTGCTCTCACCACGTTTACAGATCTTGTCGATTTCGTCTAGGAAGACGATGCCGTTTTGCTCAACTGCATCAATGGCCAGCTCTTTCACATCTTCTAGGTTGACCAATTTCGCCGCTTCTTCTTCAACCAGGAGCTTAAAGGCTTCCTTGATCTTCAGCTTGCGCTTTTTGGTTTTGCCGCCAGACATGTTTTGGAACATGCTCTGTAGCTGATTGGTCATCTCTTCCATGCCTGGAGGCGCCATGATCTCAACGTTGGCACCTTGCTCGGCAATATCGATCTCAATTTCTTTGTCATCCAGCTGGCCTTCGCGCAGCTTTTTACGGAATGCTTGGCGCGTTGAGTTGTTCTCGCTTGGCTGTGTTTCACCCCAGCTGTCTTTTGCCGGTGGTAACAGGGTATCAAGAATGCGCTCTTCGGCCGCTTCTTCGGCGCGGAAGCTGTGCTTCTTAGCCTGTTGGTCGCGAACCATTTTAAAGGCAATTTCGACCAAATCGCGAATAATCGTCTCAACTTCCTTACCAACATAGCCCACTTCGGTGAATTTAGTGGCTTCAACCTTTAAGAAAGGAGCATTGGCAAGCTTGGCCAAACGGCGGGCAATTTCTGTTTTACCCACACCGGTTGGACCTATCATCAGGATGTTTTTTGGGGTCACTTCCTGGCGCAGGGCTTCATCAAGCTGCATCCGGCGCCAGCGGTTTCTAAGGGCGATGGCGACGGCCTTTTTGGCATTAGCTTGACCAATAATGTGCTGATCAAGTTCATGGACGATTTCTCTGGGAGTCATGGCTGACATGGCTGCTCCTTAATTACAATTCTTCAATGGTTTGGAAGTTGTTAGTGAATACGCAAATATCACCGGCTATCTTAAGGCTCTTTTCAACGATTTCTCGTGCTGATAGCTCGGTATTCTCTAACAGTGCAATAGCTGCGGCTTGGGCAAAGTTGCCGCCGCTGCCGATGGCGATAAGGTCGTGCTCGGGTTGTACCACGTCGCCATTACCGGTAATGATCAGTGAGGCTGTTTCATCGGCTACCGCCAACAGGGCTTCAAGGCGTCTGAGAGCACGGTCGCTGCGCCAGTCTTTGGCCATTTCCACCGCTGCCTTGGTCAGATTTCCCTGATACATTTCCAGCTTGGCTTCAAAACGCTCAAACAGGGTGAAGGCGTCTGCTGTGCCACCGGCAAAACCGGCGATCACCTTGCCGTTAAACAAGCGGCGTACCTTGCGGGCGTTACCCTTCATTACCGTGTTGCCAAGGGAAACTTGGCCGTCGCCGCCAATAACGACTTTGCCTTCGCGGCGTACAGAAACTATCGTAGTCATGTGAATCCTTTGCCCCAAATCAAACTGGGCTTTGCTGAGTCTAATAGCGAGGAAGTATGGGCGAGGTTCGGGGATTTCAAGGTATAATACCAATTCACTTGAATAGCTAAGCATTCTAGCGGGCTAAATATCATGCTCACGGCGTTGGAATTGGTATAAGGCGAAAACCCCGCAGATTGGCTGTGTTTTTGCTGGGGGCTGAGACTTATTGCCACAGCCAGATGCCACAGCCCATGATTTTGGCTTGGCGTTTTAGTTTGTTTTTATCACTCTCGGCACCGCGCTTGGTGGCGTATGGGCCTAAGCGTACTTTATACCAGACACCGTTAGTGCCTTCGGTATGACGGATTTCGGCGACCAGGCCGGTGAAGGCAATTTTCGCTTTTAAGGTTTCCGCCTGAGCATAGGTTCTAAATGAACCGCACTGCATAACGTAAGGGCCTTTTTGCTCAACTTCTTTGACCTCAACCTCTATCTCGGCCTGCTTTATCTCATTGATAAACTCCGGTGTTTCCGGTTTGTTTATAATGGCTTTCGGCTCTTGCTTGGGCGGTTGCTTTACCTGTTCCACGGCTTGTGGGTCGGCATTATTCTTGATATACCACAGGCCATAACCAAAGCCCGCGAATAAAATAATGGCGGCGATAATTAGCAAGATAGGCAGCTTCCTTTTCGGCGGTGCTTTTTTCTTAGCACCGCGCTGGGGTCTTTTGCGATTTATGTAGTCGTGTTGAGCCATACCTGTGTGTTGCTTCTCTTTACATCATATCTATAGGGTCAATGTCTAAGTTCCAGCGCACCTTTTGTGCCAGCTTATGCGAACCTAGGTAATCGATAAGTTGTGCCACAAAGGCGTGTAATGCGCCTCGATCGGCACCCTGAATATGCAGCTGGTATCTAAATTTACCAGCAACGCGCTCCATGGGGGCGGGGATCGGTCCCAATAATTGTATCTTAGGGATGCGGGTTGCGGGAACTAAATCCGTTAAAAAACGAAGTACTAGCGATAAATCGTGGGCTTCGGCGCGTAATAAGGCCAAATGACTATAAGGTGGCAGCTCAGTTTCCTGTCGTTCCTGCAGGGCGTAGCGGGCAAAATGTTGATAACCGTTATTAACCAGATCCTGCAATAGCGGATGTTCGGGAAAGTGGGTTTGCAATAAGACTGTGCCCGGCTCACCGCTTCGACCCGCACGCCCGGCCACTTGGGTAAGCAACTGCGCCAGATGTTCGGTGGCGCGAAAATCGCAGGAATGCAGTCCGGCATCGACATCGAGAATAATCACTAGGCTGACGTCGGCAAAGTGGTGACCCTTGGCGAGCATTTGCGTGCCCACTAAAATACGGGCGCCGCCTTGGTTGATACGTTCGAGCTCTTCTTCCAAACTTCCTTTCTTACGGGTTGAGTCCCTGTCTATGCGGCTGATGGCAACGTCAGGGAACTGGGTCGTTAAGGCTTCTTCCAGTTGCTCCGTGCCCAGGCCTACCGGGTGTATCTGTGTGCTGCCGCAGTCCGGGCATTGCATCGGTGGCGGCGTTTGTTCGCCACAGTGGTGGCAGACCAGTCGGCGCATGGATTTATGATAGGTGGCGCTGGTGCTGCAACGGGGGCAGTCGCTAAGCCAGCCACATTCGTGACAGATAAGCGAAGGTGAAAAGCCGCGGCGGTTTAGAAACACCATGACCTGCTTTTGGCGGCTTAGCTCTTTTTGCATATAGGCCAGGCTGGCATGGCTTAAACCCGCCTGCAGATATTGGCCCTTGATATCGATAAGCTCAAAGTGGTTATCGCTGCTGGTTTGGGCGCGCTGGGTTAATGACAGCAAGTGGTATTTGCCCTCAATTGCCCGGTGAAGGGTTTCCAACGCCGGTGTGGCACTGCCTAAAACCAGCGGAATATTATGTTGTTGGGCGCGATAGGCGCTCAGATCGCGGGCATGGTAACGCAGGCTGTCTTGTTGTTTGAATGAGGCGTCGTGCTCCTCATCGACTATGATCATGCCCAAGGATAAAAACGGCATAAAAATGGCCGAGCGAGTACCTATGACTATGGCGCAGCTGCCTTTTTGGCAAAAGCGCCAGGTTTGCAGGCGCTCGTTATCGGTCAGTGCCGAGTGCCAGAGCATAATCGGGGTGTGGGGGAAGCGGCGGCGAAAACGGTTAACCGTTTGCGGCGTCAGGCCGATTTCCGGCACCAGTACCAGCGCCTGCTTCCCCTGTTTTATCACTTCTTCCAGGCATTGCAGGTAGACTTCGGTTTTTCCGCTGCCGGTGACGCCCTCGAGTAAAAAGCTGGTAAAGCCCGAGCTTTGATTGATGGCGCTGCAGGCCACCGCCTGCTCGGCGTTAAGTCGTGGCTTGCTTGCTACCTTTATTTCATTGTCCCGCCAATGACTGGAAAATTCGATGCTTATCTCGGCCAGGTCTTTACTAACTAGGGCATCGATAGTGGCCTTGGTAAAGCCCAGGGCTTTTACCTCGGTTACCGGCGATTTACCGGACTGTGCTAACTGCGACATCAGCGACTGTTGTTTTTTCGCCCTTAAGGTGGGTAAGGCGCGGCCCTTTTCGGTAAGCTGAATATAGTTAATGCTGGTTTTATCTATGTCGTCGCCCTGGCGCAGCGCCTTAGGCAGAGCGGTAAAAATAGTCTCACCCAGGGGGTAGTGATAATAACGGGCGGTAAACTTCAGCAATTGTATATGAGTGGCGTCGATAATTGGGGCGCTATCAAGCACCCCAAGCACCGCCTTAACCTTGTTTTTGGGTAGGTCGGTACTGGCCTTACGAGTCAATACCAAGGCGGTCACCTGGCGGTTAGCAAAGGGCACAGAAACCCGCATGCCGGGCTCAAGGCTTGCCGCCAGCTTAGGGTCGACCAGGTAGTCAAAACTGCGGTGCAGAGGCACCTTGATTGCCACTTCCACATAGCATTCTTCCTGAGTTGGCAATAGGTCGGTTTGTAGGGCGCTTGGTAAAGACGACAAGGGTGAACTCACAGCATCAGACATGCTGTTAATGTACTAAATTCATGGCAAGGTGAATAGCGGCAATTAATGCTTGAACATTAAACAGGAGTTCAATAAAATACGCGGCCTTAAGGGTGCTGAGCGAATATTATTGGTCTTGGCACATTGAAACTAACGCGTATGGTGCCGAACTTCGGGTTTGGAGAGCGATACGGCCTATTTAGAGGTAATCCCCATGAAAGAAGGTATCCACCCTAAGTACGAAGCAATCAATGCAACGTGCTCTTGTGGCAACAAGTTCGAAACTCGTTCAACTTTGTGTAAAGACATTCACCTTGACGTATGTTCAGAGTGTCACCCTTTCTACACTGGTAAGCAGAAGATTCTTGACACAGGTGGTCGTGTTGACCGCTTCAATAAGCGTTTCGGTGCGCTTAGCAGCAAGAAGTAATTCATTGCTTATTAGAAAAAAGCACCCTAGGGTGCTTTTTTTGTGCCTCTTACTTTTTACGGCAGCTATCCAATACCAATTCTGTCTTCTACATAGAAAAATTCCAACGCCGTGAGCATGATATTTAGCCCGCTAGAAGTAAGTGAATTGGTATCCTATCCTGTTTGCTCTCTGATCGCTTGATTAACACAATTACTCTGGTCCATTCCCAGTATTGATATAAGCCATTTTGCATTTACTCTTTGTAAAGGTATTAATGAAAAGCGGCGATAATGCAGCTAAAAAGCATGAACATGCAGATTTGTGGGTAAATCCAGTTAAATCATTGCATTTTTTGTGTTTTTATTCGCTATCGTTATATAAATTGCATTTTTTATATCTTTAGTTATGATTAACGCAGTTTTTATTGCTTTTTTTGACCCAAAAAAGGCATGGGAATATCGCTCATGCTAGGGGAAATTAAAATAATTAACCGGGATAATGATGCTAAAACCGCTTAATTTCGCGTAACAGGATAGACCTGATATTACTTGGAATATAGCCGGAAAAGCAGTATTGTTGCCTGATACCTGATCTCTCACCAATATTTCTAGCAGGATACTTTTTCATGTCAGACTTTCGTCAACAAGCTCTTGATTATCACGCTTATCCCGTTCCAGGCAAAATCAGCGTTGAGCTGACTAAAAGTGCGGAAACGGTCAATGACCTAGCTTTGGCCTACAGCCCAGGTGTGGCTGAGCCGGTGCGCGAAATTGCCGCCGATGCCAACAATGCCTATAAATACACTGCGAAAGGCAATATGGTTGCGGTTATTTCTAACGGCACGGCAATTTTAGGCTTGGGTAATTTAGGTCCGTTGGCATCAAAACCTGTAATGGAAGGTAAAGCCTTATTGTTCAAGCGCTTTGCCGGCCTTGATTCAATCGATATCGAAGTTAAACACCGCACCACGGAAGATTTTATCAACACGGTTGAAAATATTGCCGATACCTTTGGCGGTATTAACCTTGAAGATATCAAGGCACCTGAGTGTTTTGAAATTGAAAAAGCGCTGATCGAGCGTTGTAATATACCTGTATTCCACGATGACCAGCATGGTACCGCCATTGTAACTGCGGCGGGCATGCTTAATGCTCTTGAGATTCAGGGTAAAGATATCAACGATGCCTTGATCGTTTGTTTAGGTGCTGGTGCAGCGGCTGTGGCCTGTATGGAGCTGTTGATTAAATGTGGTGCCCAGCGCGAGCACATCTATATGCTTGACCGTAAAGGTGTGATCCACACTCGTCGTGACGACCTGAACGAATATAAGCAAATGTTCGCAAACAACACGGATAAACGCACTCTGCAAGACGTGATCGCCGATGCCGATGTATTCGTGGGTGTATCTGGTCCAGATCTACTTTCTGCGGACGAGTTAAAGCTGATGGCCGACAAGCCAGTTGTATTTGCCTGTTCAAACCCAGATCCTGAAATTAAGCCAGAAGTGGCGCACGCTGCCCGTCAAGATTTGATCATGGCAACCGGTCGCTCTGATTATCCAAACCAGGTAAATAACGTTCTGTGCTTCCCGTTTATCTTCCGCGGCGCCCTGGATGTGCGCGCCACGGCTATTAACGATGAAATGAAGATTGCCGCTGTTGAAGCTATTCGTAGCATAGCTAAAGAGCCGGTACCACAAGAGGTATTGACCGCATCGGGTGTGACCGAGCTGGAGTTTGGCCCGCAGTACATTATTCCTAAGCCAATGGATCCGCGTTTATTGCCTCGCGTTGCTAAGGCGGTAGCCGAAGCCGCAGTGGCAACTGGTGTAGCGCAAATCGAGCTGCCAGAGAATTATATGAGCGATAAGTAATTTCCTTGTCGCCAAAAAAAAGCCCCAAGTTTTGCTTGGGGCTTTTTTTATGTGTTTGGAAAATCAATCATCACCGATCTCTGGGATCTCTAAGCCCATTTCAGCCATGATCTTACGCACTTCTTGCGGCACCTTCTCCGGATTATCCTTACGTAAGTCTTCATCGCCAGGCAGCGGTTGTCCGGTAAAAGCATGTAAAAATGCTTCGCAGAGCAATTCACTGTTGGTGGCATGACGCAGGTTGTTCACCTGGCGTCGAGTGCGTTCATCTGTTAATACTTTTAAAACGTTGAGCGGGATTGAAACGGTAATTTTTTTTACCTGTTGGGCTTTCTTACCGTGTTCCGCATAAGGGTGAATATACTCACCATTCCACTTGGCCATAATTTGCGTCTTGTTCTTTGGTCACTTAGGCATCAATAAGGGCGAAATTCTATCGTGTTGGAAAGGATAGTCAAATATTCCTCATATAGCTATTTAGACGTATAAATGTTTTGACTTCTATATTTGGATATTTTAACCTTTTGGACGTCTAAACATCCATTTCTGATTGGAGGCACTATGCCTAAGTTAAGTAAACAAACCATAGCGGTGCGCCACGGCATTGAAGCCGACCAACATCATGGTGCAGTTGTGCCCCCAATTTATTTATCCACTACCTATTCTTTTGCCGATTTTGATACCAAACGTCAGTACGACTATGGCCGCAGCGGTAATCCCAATCGCGATATTCTCGCAGAGGCTTTGGCCGAGCTTGAAGGCGGCGCCCGTGGCATCATTACCGCTACCGGCATGGCGGCGGTGCATCTGGTAACACAGTTGCTGACGCCCGAAGATACCCTTGTGATCCCCCATGATTGTTATGGCGGCAGCTACCGATTATTCACCTCCTTGGCCAAGCGCGGTTTATTAAAAGTGAAGGTGGTGGACTTCACCACTGCCGAGTGTTATCAGCAGCTTATCGATGCCAAACCTAAATTGGTATGGATTGAAACCCCCAGTAACCCAATATTGCGCCTGACCGATATTAAGGCCGTATGCGCGGCCGCAGCTCAAGTGGGTGCTTTGGTGGCAGCGGATAACACCTTCTTGTCACCTGCGCTGCAAAACCCATTGGCGCTGGGCTGCGATATCGTGGTGCATTCAACAACCAAGTATATCAACGGTCACTCGGATGTGGTTGGTGGCGCTGTGGTTTGTAAAACTCCTGAGCTTGGCGAAGAGCTGGCCTGGTGGGCCAATAATATTGGTATTACCGGTGCGCCTTTTGACAGTTACCTGATTCTGCGCGGGTTACGTACTCTGAAAGTGCGTTTGCGTCAGCATGAGGAAAACGCCCAGGCTATCGCCGAATACCTGCAGCAACACCCTGAGGTAGAAAAGGTTTACTATCCTGGTTTGGCAAGTCACCCACAGCACCAATTAGCTAAAGCGCAGCAAAGTGGTTTTGGCGGCATGGTGAGCTTTGATATCAAAGGCGAACTAAAAGACAGCGCCAAGTTCCTTACCTCAGTGCAGCAATTTACCCTGGCCGAGTCCTTGGGTGGTGTTGAAAGCCTAATTTGTCATCCGGCGACCATGACTCATGCGGGCATGGACAAGGAAGCACGCTTAGCGGCGGGCGTGGGTGACACCCTTATTCGTATTTCTGTGGGCATTGAAGATCAGCAAGATTTGATCGCCGACCTTGAACGTGCTTTTGCACAACTTCATCAGAGCTAGGCTGGAGCAGATAAAATGGCCAAGGTAGTACATAAATTTGGTGGCTCTAGCCTAAGCAGTGCGGCGCGTTATCATGCGGTTGCTAATATTGTTCTCGCTCATAGTCAGGTCGGTGACATAGTGGTGGTGTCTGCCGCCGGTAAAACCACGGACACCCTGGTTAAGCTCTGGCAGACATTCGAGCAGCAAGATCAGCATAGCGGTATGGATGTGATAAGCCTGTTGCGCAATCACCAGCAGGAGCTGATCCAGGAGCTGCTAAGTGGCGAACGCAAAGCTCAGGTGTTAACTCAGCTGGAACAAGAATTAACGCATGTATGGCTAGGATTTGAGCAAGGAAACTTGCAAGAGGCAGCGCTGCTGGCTCATGGTGAACTCTGGTCGGCGCGTTTGTTATCCAGCTATTTGCAGCAACTCGGCGTAGAGGCACAGGCGTTAGATGCACGGCAACTACTCTGTGCTCAACAAGGGCAGTTGTTGCATCGTGTGAATGAGCAACAATGTCAGCGCCTTATTGGTGCGGATAAGATTAATGTGATCACCGGCTTTATTGCCGCCGATCAACAAGGTCAGACGGTGACCTTGGGACGCAATGGCAGTGATTACAGTGCCACTTTATTTGCCCGTTATATGGATGTCGATGAGGTCTGTATCTGGACGGATACTCAAGGGGTGTTTAGCACCGACCCGAGAAAGGTTGCAAGCGCGCAGAAGTACCATAAAATCTGCCGCGCCCAAGCGCAATTATTGGCGGCTCTGGGTAACCCGGTTTTACATGCCAAGACCTTGTCTCCCCTGCATGGCACCAATATCAAACTGGCGGTGCGCAGCTCTTATGATAGCGATGCCCTAGGTACCGAAGTGGTGCGCGAGGGGGGGTGTAAGCATAAGTACTTTATTACCACCTTGGCGCAGCAAGACGTTATTAAGCTTGTTCACTTAGAGCAGGGTGAGCTGGAGCTGCTACGGCGTCAACTACAGATCAGCCTTATCGACTGTGATGTGAAAGGTGTGTGGCATCTGGTGGTACCGCAGCAGCACAGTGCCGAGTTATTGCATCACTTTGGTGAGCGTGCCCAATTGCTGGAGTCCAATGTTAACGGCTTCGCCCTGGTTGCACCGCAGCGAGAGCTGGAAAAATGCCAGCAGCAGGTAGAGCAGGGTTTGAGAGAGCTTAATCTAAATGGCCGTTTTACGCATGTGGGTGAAGGTTACTGCTTACAGTTAACCGATGAAGAAATCGGTGCCGATAGCTTGAGCTATTTACATCAGCGTTTGCTTGGCGCTCAGCGGCAGTTGGCCGTGGTGGTGGCCGGTTTGGGTAATGTTGGTGAGGTATTCGTGGCGCAATTTGCCCAGCAATTGGCGCGTTTACGTCAGCATATCGATGTCAGGGTGGTGGCCTTAGTGCGCAGTGAAACCCTGCTTTTTGACCCTTGCGGTCTAGATACCGAGCAATGGCAAACAGCCTGGGAGCAAGGTGCTCAGTCCTATACCAAGGATGAACTGTTATCGCGTCTGGCGCAGCTAGACTATGAACATAAGGTGGTGATCGATATCACCGCCAGTGAGGCCTTTAGTCAGCTTTATCCGCAATTTGCCAAGGCCGATTGCCATTTGATCAGCGCCAATAAATATGCCGGTACCGCTCCCTTTTCCTGGTATCAGAGTTTGAAGCAGGATCTGGCTCAGCGTAATTTGCAGTGGCGTTATAACACTAGCGTTGGCGCGGGATTACCTATTAACTTTGCCCTGGCTGATCTGCAAAATAGTGGCGACCGGGTGACCCGAGTACAGGGCGTTTTTTCCGGCACCTTGTCTTGGCTGTGCAGCCAATATGATGGCAGCGAGTCTTTTTCTCAGCTCTTGCTTAAGGCGCAGGAGCTTGGCTTTACCGAGCCGGATCCCCGTGAAGACTTATCAGGCCGCGATGTACAGCGTAAGCTATTGATACTCGCCCGTGAGCTGGGCTTAGAGCTGGAACTGGATGATATTGAGCTTAGCGCCTTAATGCCAACTCAGCTGGCCGCTGGCAGTTGGCAGGAGTGCCAGACTAACTTAGATGTGCTCGATGAATTTGTGGCGACGCGGGAGCAGCAAGCGGCAGCGGAGCAGAAGGTTCTGCGCTACAACGCCGATTTGCGTATTGAACAGGGGAAAGTCGAGGCCAAGGTAGGACTGGTGGCAGTGCCGACAAGCGATCCTTTGGCGGGTTTGCAGCCAGGTGACAATATCTTTGTCGTTAACAGCAACTGGTACCAGGATAATGCCTTGGTTATTCAAGGGCCGGGAGCGGGCAAGGAAGTGACCGCCGCGGGAGTACACTCAGATCTATATTGGCTTGCTAGTAAGTTAAGCTAACGCCAACTCAGGTTGAGAAATAAAAAAGCCAGCATTTGCTGGCTTTTTTATTTTTGGGTTAGAACAATTCATCTTCAGAGGGCAGGGGTTTATCGCCTGATGTTTGAGTTTCAAATAGCACGGGCGGAGCCTTTTCCGCGTAACGGGTCGGTGCCGTGCCTTTAATAAAGTACTCGAAGCGGCTGGTATGATCATTGTTATGGCTCAGCAGTCCGGTCTTCAAGTCGATACGTACCGACTCTAAGCCTTCAGGTGGCTCAATCGCCGCATAGGGCTGATCTTCCAGGGCCACACGCATAAAGTCGATCCAGCCCGGTTGTGAAGTCTTGGCGCCGGACTCGGCACCAAAAATCTGACCGCGGTCGAGATTATTGTTGTAGCTGGTTCGCCCTAATGGGTTACCCGGGTTATCGAAGCCAACCCAAATTGTGGTCATAACATTGGCATTGAAGCCGCTAAACCAGGTATCTACCGAGTTGTTGGTGGTACCGGTTTTACCTGATAAATCACGACGTTTTAAATCGGTGGCACGCCAACCCGTGCCGTTCCAGCCGGTGCCATGCTGCCAACTGCCGCCACCCCAAATGGCGCTATTCATGGCATCGGCAATCAAAAAGGCATTCTGCTCTGAGATCACCCGTGGCGCACAGCTAGGCATGGTTTGCTCTTGCTGTTGCTCTAGTTCATCGATTTGCGGGTCGATTGCTAATTGTGTATCTGTGTTGGTTTCCTCAGCGATCAATTTTTCAAGCTCAGCAAACTCGGCCAACACTTCATTTTTGCGTCTTTGTTCATTGCTACAGGCAAGCAAAGGCTGGGCCTGATAAAGCACTTCATCTTCGCTGGTGACTATGGAGCTAATAAAGTAGGGTTCCACCAAGTGACCGCCATTGGCGAAGGCGCTCATACCACGTGCTAATTCCAGCGGTGTTAACGAGGCGCTACCCAGGGCCAGGGTTTCATTGTGTGGAATATCTTCGTCCTTAAAGCCGAATTTAAGCAGGTGATCGGCTGTGGTGTCGACACCTACACCGCGGATCAGACGTACCGAAACCACGTTTTTAGATTGAGCCAGGGCGCGACGTACGCGAATTGGGCCTACATATTTTTCCGGGCTGTTTTTTGGACGCCAGGCAACCCCCTGACTTTTATCCCAATGGTTGATTGGCGCGTCATTGATTATGGTTGCCAGTGAATAGCCATGCTCCAGCGCCGCGGAATAAATAAAGGGTTTGATATTTGAACCGACCTGACGCTTAGCCTGTACGGCACGGTTGTACTGGCTTTGTTCAAAACTGTAGCCGCCAACTATGGCTTTGATGCGGCCATCTTTAGGGTCGATAGATACCAAGGCGCTGGACGCATCGGGAATTTGTGCCAGTAAAGGCTGGTCATTTTTATCGAAGCGATACCAAATTTGCGCCCCAGGGTTCAAGATATCGGCGGCGGTCTTGGGGGCAAAGCTCTGGCGTGACTGAGTGATATAGGTACGTGCCCATTTCAGACCTTCCCAATCTATGGTGAGGCGTTCACCGTCTTTGTTCAGTACCGTTATAGCCTGCTCTTCAACAGACACGACGACACCGGCATGAAGGTCGGCCTGTGTATTCACCCCTTTTAGGTATTGCACTAACTCTTGTTCGGCAACAGCTTCTTCACTGTCATTTTGCCACAGGTAAGCAACTGGGCCGCGATAACCGTGTCGCATATCATAGGCATAAAGGTTATCCCTTAACGCGGTTTGTGCCGCCGCCTGCATGGTCGATTCTACCGAGGTATATACCTTGATGCCGGAATTATAAGCCTGCTCGGTGCCGTACATGGCAACCAGCTCTGCACGGGCCATTTCGGAAATATAAGGCGCATAGAGTTCTATCTCGGCACCATGGAAGGTGGCAGTGATCGGAGCACTTGTTGCTTCCTGATATTCAGAAGTGCTGATATAACCTTCATCCAACATGCGTGAGAGCACCACATTACGGCGTGCTTTTGCTCGTTCTGGATTACGAATAGGGTTTAATGCCGAAGGTGCTTTAGGTAAACCTGCAATCATCGCCATTTGTGCTAGAGTTAATTCATCGAGCGACTTACCATAATAAACTTGGGCTGCCGCACCAATACCAAAAGCGCGGTTTCCTAATTCTATTTTATTAAGATAAAGCTCGAAAATTTCATCTTTGCTTAATAATTGTTCAATGTGAATGGCGATAAATATTTCTTTAACTTTTCGAATATATGCTTTTTCGCGAGTTAAAAAGAAGTTTCGAGCCAATTGCATTGTAATAGTACTGGCTCCCTGGCGCTTTTCGCCGGTGGATATTAGTACTAAAGCACTACGTACTATACCTATAGGGTCGATACCGTAGTGTTCATAAAAACGATTATCTTCGGTAGCCAGGAATGCTTTTAGGAGTGGTTCCGGGACGTCGTTGATTTTTACAGGGATTCGCCGCTTCTCACCAAACTGGTTGATCAGTTTGCCATCCCGCGTAAAAACTTGCATTGGTGTTTGTAACTTTACATCTTTTAATACCGCTACGCTGGGGATGTCAGGCTTCACGTAAAGGTATAAAGCAACCAGAGTAATACAGCCCAGGAGGCCACATATGCAAAGGATTTGTAAAAATTTTTTGAATATTTTCACGGATAATTCCCTATTTGGACTCCCAATTGAGCGCAGAGGTTGCTAGTATATCTTGATTAGAAAGTGAATAAAATTTTTTCATCAATAATTTATAAGTCTATTATAATTATAAAAAAAGGTTTCACGTTGCTCTTATGTTAAATCGACTTCTCAAAAAGTCAGTGCCCGCCATGGTGGGCATCGACATCGGCTCACACTCTGTTAAAGCAGTGTTATTAACACAGCAGGATCAGGGTTATCGTCTCGATGCTGTTGCGATCGAACCTATGCCTAAAGGGGCTATGGCCGAACGTAACATACAAGATATTGAGGCGATTGGCCGCGTAATCGCAAAACTCAGAAGACGCATTCCAAAGTCTGTCAGTCATGCCGTTGTTGCTGTGTCTGGTCAGACGGTGATTACCAAGGTGATCTTTATGGACGTGTCATTAAGTGATGCTGAACTGGAATCGCAGATCGAAATCGAGGCGGATAGCTTAATCCCTTATCCCCTGGATGAGGTCAGCATTGATTTCGAAAAGCTCGACATCAACGAAGCCGACCCGTCAAAGGTCAATGTGTTGCTATCGGCAGCGCGTACGGAAAGCGTGGAAGCGCGTTCCGGAGCGGTTGAGGCCGGTGGTTTCACACCCAAGGTGGTTGATGTGGAAACCTATGCTTTGAGCAGGAGTCTGGATGTGGCCTACGGGGCATTACCAGAAGATGCCAAAGACAAGGTGGTGGCTTTGGTTGATATCGGTGCGATGATGACCTTGGTCAGCGTGGTGCAAAAAGGTGAGACCATCTATACCCGTGACCAGGTATTTGGTGGGGAGCAATACACCAACACCATAGTCTCCTACTACAACAAAAACTTTGATGAAGCCGAACGTGCTAAATGCACGGGCGACTTACCGCCCAACTACACCTTTGAGGTATTGGCTCCATTCCAAACTTCTTTGTTGCAGCAGGTTCGTCGCGCGGTGCAAATGTTTTTGACCACCAGTGGTAAAGAACAAGTGGATTACATTGTCTTGTCTGGCGGTACGACCATGATCGATGGCCTGGATAGGCTGCTTGTCGATGAATTGGGTATTCATACCGTTGTTGTTGACCCCTTTGCCCATATGGAAATTGGTTCGCGTGTTGATCAGGAGCTGATCAGCAAGCATAAGGCCCAATTCGCCGTTGCCACGGGTCTTGCATTGAGGAGCTTCTCAGCATGCCACATATAAATTTACTGCCTTGGCGCGAAGCCGCACGACAGGAAGCGCAGCAAAACTTCGTCACCATCTTGGTGGCGGTGATTGTGATTGCCTTTGCTTCCATGTTTGCGCTTAGCCAAGTCTACGGCGCCATGATCGATGGTCAGAATGTGCGTAACAACTTTCTAGTACGAGAAATTCAAGTGCTGGATCAGCGGATCGCCGAAATTCGTGAGCTGGATAAGAAAAAAGAAAGCTTGCAACAGCGTATGCGCCTGATTGAAGAGCTACAGAGTAACCGTAACCTGGGTACCCGCATTATGGATGAAGTGGCGAAAATCGTTCCTTCTGGCGTTTACTTTACGACCTTAGAACGTCGCGGTGATGCAATTCAGATATCGGGTAAGAGTGAGTCTAATAACCGCTTATCAACCATGATTCGTCAAGTTGAAGGCTCATACCTACTAGAAAGAGCATCCCTGCGAGGCATTGTTGCCGGGGAAGAAGAAGCTCGTTTGTTGAGTGATTTCAATATGCAATTCAGTGTGAAGTCCTTCGGTGAGATTGGCGAGGTGC
The DNA here is from genome assembly GCF_002964725.1 of Pseudoalteromonas sp. T1lg76. NCBI lineage: Bacteria > Pseudomonadati > Pseudomonadota > Gammaproteobacteria > Alteromonadales > Pseudoalteromonadaceae > Pseudoalteromonas > Pseudoalteromonas sp. T1lg76. Next base: position 40,322 of record NZ_PQCE01000018.1, on the reverse strand, counting down.
AACAATGAGTTCAGGTTTTAAAGCCTTTAGTGATATCGAGTGGGGTGAGCTGGAGCTCGACAACATAGGCGAATGGCCGGCCTTGGTAAAGGGCTTGGTCTGTCTATTAGCCGCCGGTTTAGTCTTGTTCTTTAGCTATAAACTTCTGGTGGAAGATAAAGTCAGTGGCTATGAAAGCGTGCAAAAGAAAGAAGTTGAATTGCGCGACAGCTACCGAGTGAAGTATTCCAAGGCCAGTCGTTTGGAACTGTACAAGCAGCAGATGCAAGAGATGGAAGAGAAATTCTCTCAGCTATTGAAAAAGCTGCCGACTTCGAATGAAACTCCCGGATTACTGGATGACCTTTCTTATGTAGGTACAACCAGTGGCCTGACCTTTGTTAAAATTGGTTGGTTGCCGGAGATTAAAAAAGAATTCTACACCGAGCTACCCATCAAGATTGAGGTTGAAGGAAGCTACCACGAGTTTGGTGAATTCGTAGGTAAGGTAGCGCAGCTACCGCGTATTATCAGCTTGCACGACTTTGACATCGAAGCTACAGGTGATGACCAGCTAGTGTTTAGTGTGGTCGCTAAGACTTACCGTTATGAGGGGGATGAATAATGAAAAAACTCCTCGCAGTCGCCTCGTTAACACTGTTAGTGAGTGGGTGTTTTGATGACACGACCGAGCAAAGAGAGTTTATCAACCGAGTAAAAGCCAGTACGCAGCCCAAGGTGGAGCCAATTCCTGAAATTGCCCAGTTTGAGCATTTTGCCTACAGCGCATCAGACTTACGTAGCCCGTTTGTGGCGCCAAAGCCTGAGCTTATTCAGGATAAGTTGATCCAGGTGCAAAACTGTTTACACCCGGATCCACAGCGTAAGAAAGAGCCTTTGGAGCGTTATCCACTGGATAACCTGTCAATGAAAGGCACACTCGGTTCAGGGCCTGCAACTTGGGCTCTGGTCAAGGCATCGGACGCAACATTGCACCGTATTTCAAAAGGCAATTACGTTGGCTTGTATCACGGCAAAGTGACTCAGGTACGCAATAACTACATAGAATTATTAGAGTTAATCCCTGATGGAGCAGGATGTTGGAAAGAACGCCTGACCAAGCTAGAAATGTTGGAGGCAGGTGATGATTCCAGTTCATAAAAATCAAGGTAACAGCACAATGCAAAATAACGCATTCAAAATGAATCGTATCTATTCTTTGGTACTCGCAGTAGCTACCCTGTTTATGTCGAGTTTTGCGACCGCCGTACCCTTGTTGTACGACGTTCGTTATAACCCATTGCTGGAAGGTGAAACTGAGGTCGAGTTTGTATTCGATGAAGAAATCTATATCGAACCACAGATTCAGGTATTCAGTGAGCCAGCGCGTATTGAGCTTTTCTTTGATGAGGCTGATTATGAGCAAAGCCTTGAAGAAGTACTGATCAATAAGGCCGGCGTAGAGAAGGTAACCAGCGAGTTCGTTAATGACGGCTTTAAGGTAACTGTATTCCTAGATCGCCTGAAGATTTATCAGACGCGTATCGATAAAAACCTGTTCTATCTACACGTTTCCGATAACCCAGTACAAGACGCATCGCAAACCATTGCTGAAGAAAACGAAGGTGCTAACTACATCAACCGTATTCAAGCCTTGGATTTCCGTCGCGGCGAAAAGGGTGAAGCGCGCGTATTGGTATTCTTACAAGAAAACATGGCCGCTATCGACGTACAAGAACAAGCGGGCAAGGTAGTTGTTGAATTCCACAATACGGATATCATTGACGACCTGCTGTATCAATTGGATGTTATGGACTTCGGTACCGTGGTGAGCATGGTAGAAACCTTTAAAGAAGGTTCTAACAGCCGCATCGAAATCGACACCACAGACGCATTCGATTACAACTATCAGCAACTTGACAACATCTTTACCATTACCTTGGAAAAAGATGAGTCGAAGCGCAGCTTCCTTGGCAATGGTAAAGACTACCAAGGTCGCCCTATGTCATTGAACTTCCAAGATATCTCTATCCGTGCGGTATTGCAGATCATCGCCGACTACAATGGTTTCAACCTGGTAGTGAGCGATTCGGTTTCAGGTAATATCACTCTACGTTTAGACGGTGTTCCTTGGGACCAAGCCCTTGATATCGTATTACGAGTAAAAGGCCTGGATAAGCGTATGGAAGGTTCGATTCTGATGGTTGCTCCAACCGAAGAATTGGCTGCTCGTGAAGCGAAAGAGTTAAAAGCCAAGCAACAGGTTGAAGATCTGGAGCCGCTATACAGCGAGTATATTCAGCTTAACTATGCCAAGGCACAGGAATTTGCAGACCTACTACAAACCGATGTAAACAGTATTCTATCTAACCGTGGTAGCGTGTCGGTTGATGCCCGTACCAACACCTTATTAATCAAGGATACGGCTAAGAGCATCGAAAACGTGCGTCGTATGGTTGAGACCCTGGATGTAGCGGTTAAGCAGGTGGTTATCGAATCACGTATGGTAACGGTACGCGATAATATCCAAGAAGACCTAGGTATTCGTTGGGGCTTCAGTGATAGTAATGGCGGCTGGTTAAATGGCACTTCACCTACTAATGCCACTGGTACACTAACAGGTGTATCGGGTAACCTGATTGGTGCTACTGACATAGCTAACAATGCCTCGCCAAGCGTTGGCGACCGACTCAATGTTAACCTACCAGTTATCAACCCTGCGGGTAGCATTGGTATGCACGTGGCTAAGTTAGCAAATGGCCAATTGATTGACCTAGAGCTATCTGCTCTGGAGCAAGAGAACAAGGGTGAGATCATCGCCAGCCCGCGTATCACTACAGCAAACCAGAAAAAGGCGCGTATCGAGCAGGGTACTGAAATCCCTTATGTGCAGTCGGCTTCAAGTGGTGCAACAACGGTTACCTTTAAAAAGGCAGTGCTAAGCTTGGAGGTTACTCCGCATATCACTCCTGATAACAAGGTAATCCTTGACCTGGCTATCACGCAGGATACCCGAGGCGACACCGTAGACACGGCAACGGGTCCGGCGGTAGCTATCGATACTCAACGTATCGAGACTCAGGTGCTGGTTGAAAACGGTCAAACCGTGGTGCTAGGTGGTATTTACCAGCAGCAGATCATCAACTCAGCTCGTAAGGTACCGCTATTGGGCGACGTTCCTTACCTAGGCGCACTATTCCGCTCAACCAGTGAGCGTAACGAGAAGCGTGAACTGCTTATCTTCGTAACACCGAAGATCATGGTAGAGAGTACGCTGTAAACCTCACAGCTTAGTAAAAAGCCACTTATTAGAGTGGCTTTTTTTATGCCTGCTATAAAGCGTTAGACATGAAAAAGGCCACTTTGCAGTGGCCTTTAATATGGCGAATATTTTAGAGGCTATTAGATGTACTCGAACACCTTGATCACGCGCTCAACACCGGAGATATTACGGGCAATTTGCACCGCACGTTCGGCTTCGGTTTTGCTAACCAGGCCCATTAAGAAGACCTCAGCATTTTCTGTGACTACCTTAATATTGTTACCACTGACATCGTCTGCCGCTAAGAGCTGAGTTTTCACCTTAGAGGTGAGCCAGGCGTCGTGGCTTTGTGTACTGATGCTGGTCGGTGAGCCTAGGCGCAACTGGTTATGAAGGCGACGTAAGCCATCGGCACCCTCGGCGGCACTTTGGGCCTGTGACTTCATCTGCTCGCTGGGCACCTGGCCGAGTAGCAAGACGATGCCGTTATAGCTTACCACTGTGACATTGGCATCATCTCGTTGGCCGATGCGCTCCTTGATGGCTAAAGTGGCTTTAATTTCTATATTGTTATCGTCTATCTGGCTGCCTATGGTGCGGCGATCATTAGCAGCGGTGACTGCACCTGCAGTACCGGCGACTACGGCGGCGGCACAGCCTTGTAGCAATAAGGTGCCAACGAGAACGGCGATAAGACTCTTATTATTCATTTAGTTTTCTCCCTGAGGAAACAGCGTCATGTCAACAAGCTCACTAAGGCAGTGCAAATTGACAAGGTGTGATTCTAAAATACGACTTGGACGCTTGGCGGGGATGCGAATTTCCACGTCATTAGCGCTCAGTAATCCGGCTAATTCGCCTCCATCATCGCCAACTAAGGCGATTACCGTCATATCCTTGGTTAAGGCGGCTTCCACGGCGCTGATCACCGCTTTTTCATTACCATTAATGGCAAGTACCAGCAGCAGATCGCCTTGCTCACCCAGCGCTCGTATCTGCCTTGCAAAAATATCCCGGCTGCGGTTAGTACTGGGTTGTGAGCTTAGGTTTAATGCCTGTGGTGATAAGGAAATGGCTGGCAAACAAGGGCGTTCTGTTTCGAAAAAGTTTACCAGCAAGGCGGCAAAATGATCGCTCAGCATATGGCAGCTGGAAGCGCCACAGCAAAGCAGTTTATTGCCATTGATCAGTGCTTGGGCAATGCTAAGTGACGCCGATTCCAAAACTCCGGGTAATACCTCTCCGGCGGCAATTTGCGCTTGGATGCTTTCGGTAAAAAGCTCTTTAATTTGTTCCTGCATTTATAGTACGTTTTTTATCCAGTGAAATTGGGGTGCCGACTGGCCTTCAATGGCCACATAGTCGGCGCGGAGTATACAGTGCGCCAAGTTATGCTTTTGTACATAATGGGCGATGGTGCGCCTTAGTCGCTGCCTTTTTTGCTCCGTTAAGGCATTGAGTGCACCACCAAAGCCAGCTTGGCGGCGAAACTTAACCTCGACAAACACCCAGGTTAGCCCTTCTTTCATGATCAGGTCTAACTCGCCGTAGCGACAATTATAATTACGAGCGACCGGCGTCAGGCCCTGCTTCTTTAAATAGTCCTCGGCCAGCAGCTCGTAGTGTTGTCCTTTTGCTCTAGTGTTGCGCCATTCCTTCGGTAGCCAAAACATCGCTTGATTCCTCTTGCGGCTGTTGCTCTGGGTCCTGCTTTAACTCTTGCCTTAACAGTGGCGTTGGGCTGATATGCTCAAGATTCACCGGGGCGATTTGCCGCGACTGATAATGAGCCCAAGCCAGGTGACGTACCACCTCGCCCTCGTTGTTTACGCTTAATTGTCCTGTTAATCCTGGCAGGCTTTTACCCGGTAGCATGCTTAACTGGCGCAGCTCTGGAATAACAGTGATAGCATCATAGCCCATGGCAAACAGGCGTTGCTCTATATCGGCCTGATTTGGCCACAGCCCTTGCACAGTTTCTTTAAGCTGACGGTTGGTCATATTATTTACGCCTGTCGTCGGCAGCATCCAGGGCAGTTCGGTAAAGTATAAGCCGTTCAGGTCGCGCTTGTCGCTGCTGTCTATTTGCGTGCTATGACTCTTAGAGCTGGCATACAGGGGAATGCGATCGACAAAGGTGCTGACATTGACATCTAAATAAGGTTTTAACAAGCGTGTTTGCGTGGCATCGGCAAGCAGGTAGATCACGTCGATATCACGGCGTGAGCGGGTTTCGCTTTCCACCTTTTGCTTAAACAGGCTTTCAATAAGCTCAATGCGGGCCTCACTTTGGCCAACTTCAAGGATATCGCTTATCACCTGCTCCATGGCCTTATTGTCATCGAACAAGCCCACCAAGGGAGCCTGCTCGTTATAACGCAGCCATTGAGTGCTGAAATATTCACTTAAACGCGTGCCCGAGCGATCATTGCTGGCCAAAATCAGCGGCTTTTTAAAGCCTTGAGCCATAAAGTGTTGCAGGGCCTGATCCAGCTCGTGCTCCGGCGCCAAGGCAAAATAAAAGTGCTGCGATGATTGGCGCAGGTAATCGCTACGGTTTAGGTAGATGCTGGGAATGCCTTCGAGCAGCGCCTGTTGTTCAAAGCGATTGATATTGTCCTTTAACAGCGGGCCTATGGCAAAGTCGATACTATTAGCGCTGATGGCCGCTTGAATTTCTTCGTTGCTAAGATTGGCATCAATAAAATACACATCATTAAACTTATGCTTGTCCAATGCCGCAATCACGCCGTTTTTAACCGCTTCACCCAGGGTGCGGTTACCACCACTGAGAGGAAGAAAAACGCCAAGGTTGGCAACTTTATAAGGTTCGACCTGCATTAGCTGGGCAACTTTCTCATCCAGGGCAAATCTGGCTGGGTGATCTGGATTACGACGCTGCCAATTATTGGAAGCGCTGTGTAATTCCACTGGTTGGCCAAGATAAAGCTGTTTAATAAGCGCCAGCTGTATCCAGCCTTGCTGGATACTGGAGCCGTTGTTAAAGCCTTGCAGTTGTTCAGTGGTAAGTCCTTGCAGGCTTTGCCACAGCAGCGGGTTAACTTCGGCGTCATCAATACCGTAACGGTCGGCACTTTCCGAAGCGCGTAGTAAAAAAGGCACGGCCTGATTATTTAAACGCATATAGGCGTAGGTTGCTCCCTGCACCAATTGATGCCAATAAAAATGCTCTGGGGTGCTGAGCTGAGCTTGCACCGAGGCACTTTCGCGTAAGGCGTTATTCGGATTGCCTAGTTTTATTTGTGCATAGGCACGGACCAGTAAGGCTTGTGTATGCCAGCGTGGATGCTTCTTTAGCAGGGTATCGCTGACATCCTGCAAGGTTTGCCAATCTTGCTCGGCAAGGGCTTGCTTCTGTGCTGCCACCAGTTTAAATCGCTGCTGGTCACCCTTTAATTCCAGCGCCTGACTATAGAGCTGCTGAGCCGACAAAACCTCGGGTTCGGCCGGGGCGATGATATTTGTCGTGGTATTTATATTTTCTTGGGGCTTTTGTGTTGTGCTGCAGGCGGATAAGCCTGACAATAGCACTAAACCAGCAATCGATTTGAGTCGCACAGTCTTTGTGTTCCAATTGGCCATAGTGTGATTCGCTTATCTTACTGACTGATGCAGGAGAGCTCAATGTCCAATGCGGATATTTCAACCCATCATCCCCACACAAACGCCGGCACCTTATATATAGTTGCCACGCCCATAGGTAATTTAGATGACATCAGCCAGCGTGCAATCAAAACCCTAGCCGAGGTCGACTTAATCGCGGCTGAAGACACCCGTCATACCGCTAAGCTGTTATCGCATTTGGGGATCAGTAAGCGCACTATGGCTCTGCACGACCATAATGAAAAGCAAAAAGCACAGCAAATTCTGCAGTGGCTTGAAGAGGGGCTGAATGTCGCCTTGGTTAGCGATGCCGGCACGCCGCTTATTAGCGATCCAGGCTATGCCCTAGTGAGTCTGTGTCGCGCCAGAGGTGCTCGGGTCACGCCTATTCCAGGTGCCTGCGCCGCCATTGCCGCGGTAAGCTGCTCTGGATTACCCACGGATAAATTCCAGTTCGTTGGCTTTTTACCAGCTAAGAGCAAGGCTCGCCAAGAGTTCTATGAGCAAGCTCATAGCACGGGTATCACTAGCATAATGTATGAGAGCACGCACAGGATTATGGCCAGCTTGGACGATTTACAGCAGGCTTTGGGTGAGCAACAGCAGGTTGTACTGGCCAAGGAGCTGACCAAAAGCTTTGAAACCTTTTTCAGCGGCACTGTGGTTGAGCTGATCGCCTTCTTAGAAGAAGATCCGGCCGTCAAAAAGGGGAAATAGTGCTTATGCTGCCGGGCAAGGTGGCGGACAAAACAGATATTGACCCTGAGGCCATTCGCCTTATCGAACTGTTAAAAGCGGATATGCCGCTTAAAAAAGCCTGTGGCGTTGCCGCCGATTATTTTGGCCTTAAGAAAAATGCCCTCTATAAAAGCATGCTGGAGCAGGAGTGATCGTGCTGGCTAGTTAGGCGTAAATAGGTATAATAGCGCCCGAGTCGGCTAGATAATCGCTGCCTGTGACGAAAATGATCAGGGGGAGGAAAGTCCGGGCTCCACAGGGCAGGGTGCCAGCTAACGGCTGGGGGGCGCGAGCCTACGACAAGTGCAGCAGAGAGAAGACCGCCTAAGTCCTTCGGGACCGGTAAGGGTGAAAGGGTGCGGTAAGAGCGCACCGGGCCGCTGGTAACAGTTGGCAGCAGGGTAAACTCCACCCGGAGCAAGACCAAATAGGGTTCCTTATGGTGTGGCCCACATCGGAACCGGGTAGGTTGCTTGAGCCTAAGAGCGATCTTAGGCCTAGACGAATGATTATCGCTTTCCCTCGGGAAAGAACAGAACCCGGCTTATACGCTGACTCAACAAATTCCATGGCCGCCTGATTATTCAGGCGGCTTTTGGGATCTCACCTTAGTTCGACAAATTACAACCCCATTAAAACTCGATGCTTTGTCCTAAAATGGGTATCTCGGCTTTAATATTGTGCTCTTGTAGCAGTTTTTCTGACAGTGCCGTGAGGGCATCCGGTTCGCCATGGACCAACACCACCTTGGGAAAGCTTTTAAAATTGGCGACCCAGTTAATCAGTTCCCTTTGTCCGGCATGAGCAGAAAAGCCGCCCAGGGTTTCTACATTGGCCTTAACAATAAAATCGTCACCAAAGAGTTTAATGTGCTGCGCACCTTCAACCAGTATGCGCCCGAGCGTACCGTAGGCCTGAAAACCAACAAAAATTAAGGTGTTGCGACTGTCCCAAATACGGTGCTTAAAGTGGTGGGTAATACGCCCGCCGGTACACATGCCGCTACCGGCAATTATAAGCGCGCCCTTGCTGATCTTATTAATGGACATGGATTCTTCGGCGCTCACCATTAAATGCAGGGTGGAAAGAAAGTTTTTCAGCAGGGTTTGCTCCCCCGTGCATAAGGGTTTAACCCCTTCACAATCCAAGGTAGGCAGCCACTGATCGTAAATTTGCGTGACCTCTATCGCCATCGGACTGTCTAAAAAGATTTGCCAGTTATCCAGTTCACCGGCCATCTGCAATTTACCCAGATACAGCAATAGCTCCTGGGTACGGCCCACGGCAAAGGCTGGGATCATCACATTACCGCCATTTTCAAACGCTTGGTGTAATACCTCTTTAAACTGGGTTAGGGTATCGCCGAGTGACTTATGCTCCCGATCGCCATAGGTGCCTTCCATAAGAACTATATCGGCATGTTCAAGCAAGGTGGGATCATTCATCAGCAGGGTGTCCTTGTTGCCTAAATCCCCAGAGAAAACCAAGGTTTTTTGTAGACCCTCATCATCGAATTTTAATTCCACAATGGCCGAGCCGAGAATATGTCCGGCATCGTAGAAGCACAGTAAGGCCCCATCCCCTAATTGTTTCTTTTCTTTATAAGCGATGGGCTTAAGTAAATCGAACACCTTTAAGACGTCGGCTTTAGAATACAGAGGCTCAATTTCTGGCTTGCCCTTGCGCATTAACCTGCGGTTTTCCCGCATCAGATCGTTTTCATACAGACCCAGGGCGTCTAAAAGCATCACAGGGAGTAACTGTGAGGTTGCTTCGGTGCAATAGATGGGGCCTTCAAAGCCATCATGAACTAAAGAGGGTAAACGGCCGGAATGGTCTAAATGGGCATGGGATAAAATAACGGCATCTATGCTCTTGGGATTAAAGGTAAACTGCTTTTTGGATACCTTATGTTTGCCTCTCATGCCTTGCAACATGCCGCAATCGAGTAACACTTCACCAAGAGCCGGTGTGGAGAGCAGATGACATGAGCCTGTTACTTCTTGCGCCGCGCCATGAAATGTAATTTTAGCCATAAAATAAACTCACAAAATAACTCGCTTTTCTAGTATGAGTTTAGTGAGGAAAATGACTAAGTGTGAGCCGGGCCTTAGGTTTTGGCGAAATAGGCAAGATCAGCACTAGGTTTTGGCGCTATAAAAATGAAAAAAGCGAGCATCTAGCTCGCTTTAAATCACGTCCTTGTGCATCGCTCTTAGCTTTAAAAACGGTAGCGCAGACCCATGGCGGCAAAGTTTTCGGTTTCATCGTAAAACTCAATATTGGAGTCGGTGCGACGTGTACCACCGGAGGCGACAATTGACCAATTGTCCCAGCCCTCAATTTTGTCGTAGCTGTAAGCCAGGATGGCCGAGTAACGATCGTCTTCTTGTACCTGATTGAAAATGGGGTTCATTTCATCGTTTTCCGTACTGCGGTAGCGTGCTGACAGGGCCAAAGAGTGATTACCGAATACCGCAGTGTAGGTTAGCTCTACGCCGTAACCATCAAGAGACATGGCATCGCCATCGGCATCGAAATCGTTATAGTTGGCGCCTAGTTTGAATTTTGACTGTGGGCCTAGATCAAACACATAACCGGCTTCGAGGTAGTAACCGTCGCCTTCACGCTCTAGCTGGTCTTGAAACGCCGAGTAGCTGTTGAGGCCCGAATCCTCATCGTCTACCTCGCGGTTAAAGCCGGTTAATTGGGCGTAAAAGTTGGTATCGAGAATGTTGTTATAAGTAATGCGCACCGCGTCATCACCCATATCTGTGTCGTGGCGGCGCTCGTCGGTCATATAGGGGTCGCGCCATACTTCATCGGCGATCACATTGGGGATCAGAGCCACAGCCAGGGTGGATTTCTCGCCCACTTCCACGCGGTAACCTAAGGCAACGGAGAATAACCCGGTGCGAACACCATCACGGGTTTCGCCGTTAATAAAAAATTGCTGGTTATTGGTATCGCCAAAGGTGTATTTGACCGACCCTATAGGGAAGGCAACTACGTCGTCTTCTTTGTTGCCCTTGCTATTCAAGGTGCCATTTTTGACCTCATCATCACCGCTGTAGAGGTTACTTTTGTGGCTGCGGGCACTGGCCATAAAGGATACGTCGCCACTCCAGCCCGCCTCACCTAAATCGGCGAAGGCACTGCCACTGGCTAGAAAGGCGATAGGTGCTAAATATTGAATCTTCATACTTCTGTGTCTCCACGGTTAAAAACTTTTCGATGACTTGGTAAGTAATTTAATTAATCGAATGTTCGTTCTTTTAAGGGGTGTAAAAAAACAGGTGTGTATTACCTGCTTGTGTATTTGGCTCTAAATAGAGTTAGCGGCTTACCGCCCGCCATGCCATATCGACCGTCGCCTCGAGCAATTGCGCATCCACCTCGATTTCCCGGTTCAGATGAGCCTGGATCAGGTAGGTGATGGGGGCTATGGTCAGTGCATGCACAACCGGTTTCGGGTAACTGACTACCAATCCTTCAGTTACCGCCCGGGTGTAGAGCTCATGTAAAGGTGTATCGCACTCTAGGCCCCGTGCACGCGCTTGGGCACTTACATTGGGCGAATTTTTAAATTGCTCCTGAAAAGAAAACATAATGGGATTAGCGATAAAAAAAGCAAACATATTGCGAATATATTGGCAAAAAACGCTCTTTACCGAGGTGTCGTTATTCACGTCGCCGAAATAGGCATTTGCCGATTCTTCCTTGAGCATCACATACAGCTTGTTCAGCATGTCTTCCTTATTTTCAAAATAAACATATAAGGTTGATGCCGATACGCCGGCCGCCCGGCCAATTTTCGACATGGATGCACCGGCGAGCCCTTGTTCGGTAACCACGCTCATGGCGGCGCGATAGATGGCTTGCTTTTTATTATCGTCTTTTAATCTCATAACAAAACGAACGTTCACTTAAGGCGAGGGGATTATCAGCCTTAGGGCCTTGGCCTGTCAACGGCCGACACGGGTATGGCAAACTTAGGTTACAAATTGTCAATTGTGGGCACGCTTTTTAACCTGGTGAGCCGCTTTGAGCGGGGCAGTTACAACTGATTACTCTTGCCTGTGAGGCAGCTAAATTTGAATGCTAAAAATTAGCACCCTCCATGCTGATTTCCCGCATTACATTTAGTAAAAACGCACACTAAACTGGCTGTAACAGAACTTTGGAGAGACTCAATGAAGGTTTTAAAAGTATTACAGGCCTTGCCGACACAGGATGGTGACGGCGTTAATATTCGCCGCGTGGCCGGTTTTGATGGGCGTTATCTTGATCCGTTTCTTATGTTAGATGAGCTTAAGTCCGATGATCGCAAAGATTATATGGGGGGCTTTCCGCCGCATCCCCACCGCGGCATCGAAACCTTTACCTATCTGATAAAAGGCGGCTTTGAGCACAGGGATCACCTGGGTAATCAAAAGGCCATTCGCAGTGGCGATGTGCAGTGGATGAGTACGGGTCGTGGGGTCATACACAGTGAAATGCCCTTGGCCGAAAGTGAGGGCCTGCATGGTTTTCAAATCTGGATCAATATGCCGAGTACCGAGAAAATGCGTCCGCCTCGCTACCAGGATTCTACTCCTACACCCTTGCCGGTCATTAAAAATGACACTGGTGCCCGCTTGCGTGCACTTGGTGGTAGCTGGCAAGTGGCAGAGCAAATTGCCGAGTCGCCGCTTATTAATCTGGCGGCTGATGCGGCGTTGGCCGATGTGGAGTTGCAACCCGGTGGGCGGCTGGATTTAGCGCCGCTACATCAGTCAAAGGTGATGGTCTATATCCATACGGGCAGCTTGGCGCAGGGCCAATATAAGGCGGGTGATCTCTTGATCCTTGAGCCGGGCAGTGACATTGCCCTTAGCTCGGAGCACGGAGGCGGCGCGTTGATCTTGGCCGGTGAACCTTTGAAGCAGCCGATCGCCCATATGGGGCCCTTCGTGATGACCACGCAAGAAGAGTTAATGCAAGCGGTGCGTGATTATCAGGCCGGTCGTTTTGGCACAATTGAATAGGAGAGCAGCATGGGATTATTAGTTCAAGGTAAATGGCGTGATCAATGGTATGACACCGAATCGAGTCAGGGTGAATTTAATCGTGAAGCGGCTCAGTTGCGTAACTGGGTCACGGCCGAAGGTGAAGCGGGCCCAAGTGGCGAGGCGGGATTTAAGGCACAAAAGGGGCGCTATCATTTATATGTGTCTCTGGCCTGTCCTTGGGCCCATCGCACCCTGATATTTCGCAAACTTAAGGGCCTGGAGAACTACATAGGTGTGTCCGTGGTCAGCCCGGATATGCTCTCAAACGGTTGGACCTTCAATCAAGGAGAGGGCAGCAGCGGCGATGCATTGTTTGCCAGTGAGTTTATGCACCAGATCTACACTCGCAATAAAGCCGACTACAGCGGCCGGGTGACCGTGCCCGTGCTGTGGGACAAACAAACCAACCGCATCGTCAGCAATGAATCGGCAGAAATCATACGTATGTTTAATTCGGCGTTTAACGCCCTGACCGGGGACGAACAGGATTTTTATCCGCAAGAGTTGCGCAGTGAAATAGACGAGATCAACGCCTTTGTTTACGAAAATATCAATAATGGCGTGTATCGTGCTGGGTTTGCAACCACGCAGCGAGCCTATGAGCAAGCCTTTGATGCTTTGTTTAAGGCCCTCGACCACCTAGAGCTGCGCTTGAGTAAACTGCGCTACTTGGTGGGCAATAGGCTCACCGAGGCGGACTGGCGTTTATTTACCACCTTGATCCGCTTTGATGCCGTGTACTTCGGCCACTTTAAGTGCAATCTGCGCAGCATAGAGAGTTATCCGAACTTATCTCAATATGTGCGTGAGCTGTATCAGCACCCGGGTGTGGCCGACACTACAGACTTCAACCATATAAAGCGTCATTATTATTTTAGCCATGGCCAAATTAACCCTACACGCGTGGTGCCTAAGGGACCCAGACTAGACTTTACCCGCCCTCATAACCGCCGCTTTTTCGCTTAGGCGTGTGATAACCTATGTCGTGTCGGAACTGTCCGGCGCGACATTTTCTTGCCTGTTTTTTATCCGCTTGCTCCAGTGAGAGTAAAATTATTTACATTCAATTCCGTCCCTTATAAAGGCACTTTGAGGGCAGAAATGGCGGCTAACAACAGCCGTTTTTTGTCTTTTAAACGCGCAATTGTTAATACAAAATACCTAGCTTTTATCCGCGCTAGAGGGCGGACAGCCTGAACTTTTTGGTGTCAAACTTGAATAAAAAGTGAACGAAAGATGCCTCTCTAATCATCCGCTCCACTTTTTTCCACCTAATTCAGGGACTTCCCTTAAAGCCGCATTTTATCTAGGGTTAGACGCCATTTTCCACACTTTCATTGCTTGACAAAAAGCCTTGTCAAGCCCTAGACTGTAGTTCAGTGGGAAATTGTGGGTATAAGTGGATCTTTATGGATCTATAACCCGCAAACAATAACAAGCAACAAACGGACGGCATTTTTAACTCATGTTTCGCGGCACAAGCACACTCAGCCTTGATGACAAGGGCCGGTTTGCGATACCAACCAAGTATCGTAATCAGCTGCTTGCGGATAATGGCGGCGAAATTATATGCACCATCAATATTGGCGACCCCTGTTTGTTGCTCTACTCCCTCAGTGAATGGCAAATCGTTGAACAGCGTCTCGCCGCCCTCTCGAATATGAAAGAACGGGCCAAACGCATGCAGCGCTTGGTGCTGGGTAACGCCATGGATTATCAGCTTGATAAGAATGGCCGTGTGTTGCTGGCGCCGCATTTGCGCGATTATGCAAAGCTCGATAAGAAAATCGTTTTGGTAGGGCAATCGAACAAGTTTGAAATCTGGGATGAGACGTTGTGGCAAGAGCGGATGGCCAAAGATATTGCCATCGAATTAGAACAAGATTTTGATCAGGATGAAGATCTAGGCGATTTTTCATTCTAACTCTATAGGGCGCGAGCACACGCATGAGCGAAGAATTTCAACACATCTCCGTACTGATGACGGAAACCATTGATGCCTTAGCGATTAAGCCAGACGGCATTTACATCGATGGTACCTTTGGCCGTGGCGGCCACTCCAGCGAGATTCTTGCCCGTTTGGGAGAAAAGGGCCGCTTGCAGGCCATAGATCAGGACCCTACGGCCATTGCCGCCGCCAAGCGCTTTGCCGATGATCCTCGTTTTAGCATTGCCCATAGTCGCTTTTCGCGTCTTGATGAGGTCGCCGAGGCGGCTGGGATCACAGGTCAGGTCGACGGTATCCTGCTGGATATCGGCGTTTCTTCGCCGCAGCTGGATGATGCCGGACGCGGCTTCAGCTTTATGACAGACGGTCCATTGGATATGCGCATGGACCCAAGTCAGGGGCGCAGTGCCGCCCAATGGTTGGCCGAGGCCGAATTAGAAGACATGGTGTTTGTGTTTAAAAAGTACGGCGAAGAGAAATTCGCCCGTCGCATCGCCACTAAAATCATCGAAACCAGAGCACACACCGAGATTAACTCCACGGCGCAATTGGCGCAGTTAATTGACGAGGCGGTGCCGGTGAAAGACAAACACAAGCACCCGGCGACACGTACCTTCCAGGCCATTCGAATTTATATCAACAGCGAACTGGAAGAGATTCAAACCGCGCTGCAGGCATCCTTGTCGGTGCTTAAGCCCGGTGGTCGCCTGGTGGTAATTTCCTTCCATTCGTTGGAAGACCGAATCGTAAAACAATTTATCAAGAAGCAGAGCAAGGGAGAGGCTGTGCCTAGAGGTCTGCCATTAACCGATGCACAATTAAATAAAGAACTGACGTTAAAGGCAGTAGGCAAAGCCATTAAGCCGAGCGATGAAGAGATCGCTCGCAATAGCCGTGCGCGCAGCTCCGTCCTTCGTGTAGCCGAGAGATTGGGATGAGCCAACAACCAGTAAAACGCCAACCAAACCTCTTCGTCGAGATAATACGGGGATTGATTGACAACAAGCTAACGTTGGGGCTGCTTTTTTCTATTCTGTTCAGTGCGTTAGCCATAGTCCAGGTAACGCACTTATCACGGGCGCAGCTGATTGCTCAAGACAAGCTGCTGCAAGAACGTGACGAGCTTGACCTAAATTGGCGTTATTTATTGGTAGAAGAAGAATTTTATTCTCAGCATGCACGGATAGAGCAAATTGCCACCGAGCAGCTGAATATGAAAAGACCAACCAGCGAAGATGAAGAAGTGGTGATAGTGCCATGAGAGCAGCGAAACGCAAAAGCAATGCAAACAATTTAATTACCTGGCGCTTTGTGCTGGTATGCGCTGCTGTGCTGCTGGTTTTTGTGACTTTGGTGGCCCGCGCCGCCTATTTGCAGGTGATCGAGCCGGATAAGGCGCGCAGCGAAAATGCCAAGCGCACCGTGCGGGTAGAAAAGTTGCATGTGCAGCGCGGCATGATCTTCGACCGTCAGGGCAAAGAGCTGGCGGTAAGTGTGCCCGTGGTCAGTGTTTATGCCGACCCTAAAGCCATTGACAAGTACCTGCAAAGCAAGGTGGTTAAGCGCGCGAAAAAGCAAGGGGAAGATCCGCAGGATATTCTCGACCGTCCAGAGCATCTGGCCGATCTAAAAGCCGCCTTTTACAAGCAAGATATGCGCTGGCGTGAGCTGGCCGATGTGCTGCGCTTAGAACGCACCAATGTCGACACCCGCTTAATCGGCGATAAAGACCGTCGCTTTATCTATTTAAAACGTCAGGTAACACCCGCTGTGGCCAACTATATCAATGAGTTGAATCTACCGGGCGTGCACCTGCTTGACGAATCCAAACGCTATTATCCCGCCGGTGAAGTCACCGCCCATGTGCTTGGTTTTACCAATATCGACGGTCAGGGCATCGAAGGCATTGAAAAGCTCTATGACGAAGCGCTGACCGGCACAGAAGGGCGCCGCACTATTCGTAAGGATGCCCGTGGCCGCGAAGTTGCCGTTCTGGACGAGCGTCAGCGCGTGGAACCGGAAGATATTCAGCTGTCTATCGACCAGCGTATCCAGGTTATTGCTTACAAAGCGCTTAAATCTGCGGTGTTGACCTACAAGGCCACATCAGGCTCCGCCATGGTGGTGGATGTTAAAACCGGCGAGATCCTCGCCATGGTTAACAGCCCCTCGTTTAACCCCAATAATTTAGAAGATGCGGCGCCGCACAAACGTCGTAACCGCGCCATTACCGATTTATTTGAGCCGGGTTCAACCATTAAGCCACTGACTATCCTGGCCGGTTTGGATTATGGCAATATTGACGCCAACGACACCATAGACACCTACCCGGGTTGGATGCGCGTCGGTGGCAGTCTGGTACAAGACACCCGTAACCGTGGCGAGATGTCGCTGCGCGAGATCCTTAAGGTTTCAAGTAACATGGGTGTGGCGAAGATCTCACAAGACCTGCCTAAAGACTACTTTGTCGGCCTGTTCGAGCGCGTAGGCTTTGGCAGCGACACCGGCACCGGCATGATAGGCGAAAGCAGCGGCCTGTTTTATCCTAACCGTCGCTGGTCTGATTTTGAAATTGCCACCTTGTCGTTCGGATATGCCATCTCGGTAAGCACGGCCCAGTTGGCGCGTTTTTATGCGACCTTAGGTGCCGGCGGCATTTCACGTCCACTGACCATATTAAAACAAGAAGAACCCTTACCCGGAGAGCGCGTTTTTCAAGAACAAGATGCCAAAGCCGTTGTCGAAATGATGGAAAGCGTATTTGAGAAAGGCGGCACAGCGAACAAGGTGAAGGTCGATGGTTATCGCGTCGCAGCGAAGACAGGTACTTCTAAGAAAGCGGTCGCCGGTGGTTACGGCGACGAATATGTCGGCTATTTTGCCGGCGTCGGTCCGGTAAGCGACCCGCGCCTGGCCGTAGTGGTTATGGTCAATGAACCCGGTGGCGACGTGTATTATGGCGGTGCCACCGCGGGTCCGGCCTTTGCCGAAATAATTTCCAATGCGCTGCGTATCCTTAACGTGGCGCCCGATTTAGAACCGGTAGCCAACCTAGCAGTAAAGGGAGGTGGAGATGCGTAATCTTCGCGAAGTACTCGCCCCTTGGGGAATCGATACCGAGATAGGCTTGGTCAACGAATTACAATTAGATAGTCGCCGCGTTCAACGTGGCGATGTGTTTGTGGCCATCAAAGGTCATCAACTCGACGGCGGTCAGTTTGCCGAGCAAGCGCTCGCCCAGGGTGCCAGTGCGGTGATTGCCGACAGTCGCTGTGAACTTAATTGCGACGATGAGCGCATTATCGTTATTGAACGTCTCAGTCTGCGTTTGAGCGAGCTGGCGGCAAGCTTTTATGGTCAGCCCAGCCACGCCTTTGATTTGGTTGGGGTGACCGGCACCAATGGTAAGTCCTCGACCACGGCGATGATCGCTACTCTGGCACAGCATTGCCAACGCCCCAGTGCCATTATCGGTACCTTGGGCTGGGGTGAGCTGGATAAATCTTAACGAGCTGGCTAATACCACGCCGTCTAGCGTTGAGTTACAACAGATTTTTGCTCAGCTAAAAGAGCAGCAAAAACAGCTGGTGGCGATTGAGGTATCCTCTCATGGCCTGATCCAGGGCCGAGTTGCCAACAGCCGTTTTAAGGCCGCGGTGTTTACTAACCTATCGCGCGACCACCTGGACTATCATGGCGATATGCAAAGCTACGGCGATGCCAAGCTGATCCTGATGCGCGATTGCGATGCCGAGCTGGTAGTGCTCAATCAGGACGATGCGGTGGCACAAACCTGGCTGGAAAAATACGACTTCCCCGAGTTGGTGGTGTATGGCCGTAAAACGCTGCCGCCAACCCATGGCCGTTACCTGTATTTCAGTAAGGTGGAGTTCCTGCCTCATGGCTTAAAGGCGCATATCGACAGCAGTTGGGGCGAGGGTGAAGTTACCTTACCGCTGTTTGGCGAGTTTAACCTCTATAACCTGGGTGCCGCGTTGGCCACCTTGCTGGGGCTGGGTTACCCCTTGGAGCAGTTGTTGGCGGCGTGCAAGCAGCTGCAACCTATTGCAGGTCGTATGCAGGCCTATAGCGCCGCTAATGGCCTGACCTGCGTGGTCGATTATGCGCATACCCCGGATGCCATAGAGTTGGCCCTGCAGGCGCTGCATCAGCATGCCCATGGTAAAGTCACCTGCGTATTCGGCTGTGGTGGCGACCGCGACAAGGGCAAGCGTCCCTTGATGGCCAAGGCGGCGCAAAAGTACGCCGACCGTATTGTGGTCACCAGTGACAATCCGCGCAGTGAAGACCCGCAAGCCATCCTCGATGATATCCGCGCCGGTTTTAGCGCTAACGTCGATGTGCAGTATGAAATTGACCGCGCCAAGGCCATTGCCTTGGCCATTACTCAGGCGCAGCCAGGCGATATAGTGCTTATCGCCGGTAAGGGCCATGAGGATTACCAGATTATCGGCGATCAGGTATTGCCGTTTTGTGATCGCACCCTGGTGCAGCAGTTATTGGCACAAGGAGCAACATCATGATCAGTATGGACTTAGATTGGCTAGCCAAGACCTTAGGTATTAGCTATCAGGGTAGCAACAGCAGCCTGAGCAATATCAATACAGATACCCGCACCTTATGCGACGGCGAGGTGTTTTTAGCGCTGCAAGGCCCTAACTTTGATGGCCACAACTTTATCGATGTTGCCGAGCGCCAAGGCGCGGTGGCGGTGATCGTAGCGCACCCGGTAGAAACTCACTTGCCTCAGCTGGTGGTGTCCGACACTCGTATAGCCCTTGGACAGATAGGCGCCGCTGTCAAAGCCGAGGTAGCCCCGAAAACCATCGCTATCACTGGCAGCGTGGGTAAAACCACGGTTAAAGAAATGTGTGCCGCCATTTTGGCGCAAAAAGGCCCGGTGCTGGCCACCAAGGGTAACTTCAATAACGATATTGGCGTGCCACTGACCTTGTTACGCCTTGAGCCACAACATCAATATGCTGTGATTGAACTCGGTGCTAATCACCTTGGCGAAATCGCTTATACCACGGCGTTGACCAAGCCGGACGTGGCCGTGGTCTGTAATGTGGCCGAAGCGCACCTCGAAGGATTTGGCTCCCTGCAGGGGGTGGCCACCGCCAAGGGCGAAATCTTCTCTGGTTTGGCCGAGGATGGCGTGGCGGTGATCAATGCCGACAGCGAGTTTAAACAACAATGGCTCGATGGTCTGGGTACCCGCCAGGTAAAACAGTTTTCAACTAAAGAGCATCTGGATGTGTGGGCCGAAGAGGTGACCCTGGATGCCCTGGCTCGTGCTTCCTTTATGCTTTGCAATAAGGATGAGCGTGTTGCCGTGACTCTGGCCATGCCGGGTCAGCACAATGTTACTAATGTGCTTATCGCCGCGGCATTAACCAGCAGCCTGGGCTGCAGCCTGGCTGATGTGGCCAGCGGCCTTGCCAATATGGCGCAGGTCAAAGGACGAGTGAACATTATCGAGGTAACAAGTCAGCTTACAGTCATTGATGATACTTACAATGCCAACGTGAGATCGGTACAAGCGGCCATTGATTTATTGGCTCAGGTTCCAGGTTTCCGGGTATTGGCCCTCGGCGATATGAATGAACTCGGCGAAGGTGCACGACAATACCATCAACAAGTAGGTGAATATGCCAAGCAAAAGGGCATTGAAGCCGTCTATTCTCTGGGCGTATTAAGCCGTTACGCCAGTGATGTCTATGAACAAGCCGGACGCCACTTTTCTGGGCGCGACCAACTTCTTGAGCAAATGCTGAAGGACTTACGACAGACACAACAAAAAATAACGGTAGTCGTGAAGGGATCGCGCAGTTCTCGCATGGAGCTTTTAGTGGAAGATTTAGTGGCGCATGGCAAACAGTTAGCCGGCGAGGGAGAGAAGTAATGTTAGTGTGGCTGGCTGAATACCTAACCCAGTTTTACAGCGGGTTTAATGTATTTTCTTATTTAACGCTCAGAGCCATCCTGGGAATTCTGACGGCGCTGATGCTGTCTTTGTATTTTGGCCCTAAGCTGATCGCCGCCTTGCAGCGCATGCAGATTGGTCAAACCGTACGTGACGACGGTCCTCAGTCTCATTTAAGCAAGTCGGGTACCCCTACCATGGGTGGTTTGCTTATTCTGGGCGCCATTTTTGTCAGCACCCTGTTTTGGGCCGACTTAAGCAATAAATATGTGTGGGCCACCTTGTTTGTGATTGGCTCTCTGGGCATCGTCGGCTTTATCGATGATTATCGTAAAGTCATACGCAAAGACCCTAAGGGTCTGATTGCCAAATGGAAATACTTCTGGCAGTCGGTGATTGCCTTGATCGTAGCCTTTGCCCTGTATGCCAGCTCGCAACAGGCGGCGGAAACCGCATTAATCGTGCCCTTCTTTAAGGATGTGATGCCGCAGCTTGGGCTTTTCTACATCATCATGACCTATTTTGTGGTGGTGGGTACGTCCAATGCCGTAAACCTCACCGATGGTCTTGATGGCCTGGCCATAGTGCCAACCATTTTAGTGGCCTCGGCGCTGGCCATAATGGCCTATGTGACCGGGCATGCGAATTTCTCAAGCTATCTGCACCTGCCACATTTGCCACTGACCAGTGAGTTGGTTGTGGTCTGTACCGCCATCGTTGGTGCCGGCCTGGGCTTCTTGTGGTTTAACACCTACCCGGCGCAGGTCTTTATGGGCGATGTGGGCTCATTGGCTCTGGGCGGTGCGCTTGGCATTATTGCCGTGCTGGTACGTCAGGAACTGGTGCTAGTGATTATGGGCGGTGTCTTCGTGATGGAGGCTGTGTCTGTGATCTTGCAGGTGGGCTCATACAAGTTACGGGGCGAGCGGATTTTCCGCATGGCACCTATTCACCATCATTATGAATTAAAGGGCTGGCCGGAGCCGCGCGTGATCGTGCGCTTTTGGATTATTTCCATCGTGCTGGTACTTGCTGGATTGGCAACATTGAAGATCAGGTAAATGGGCTATTTAAAGACGCTTAAAAATAAACGTATCGCGGTGCTTGGACTGGGGGTTTCCGGTCTGGGCACAGTGCGTTTTTTGCATGCTCATAAATTGGCGCCAGTGCTTGTCGACTCGCGTCAGCAGGTGCCTACTCAGTTGTGGTTAGACTCTCATGTGCCGCATCTGGAGCAGCGTTTTGGCCCCTTAGCAGAAGCCGACCTGACATCCTTCGACTTAATCTTGATCGGCCCTGGACTGGCATTAGCCACCCCCGATGTGCAGCAAGCCATTGCCGCCGGCGTAGAAGTGATAGGTGATGTCGAGTTGTTTGCCCGCATCAATACCAAGCCTGTGCTGGCGGTAACCGGCTCAAACGGCAAGTCAACCGTGGTTTCCTTGCTCGCCAAGGTACTTGAGCGCGGCGGCCTGCATATAGGCTTGGGCGGTAATATCGGCACCGCGGTGCTGGATTTACTGGCCCTGGACGCCGATGCCTATGTTTTAGAATTATCTAGCTTCCAGCTGGAGACCATCTCCAGCCTGGCGGCCAAAAGCGCCTGTATTTTGAATCTGTGTGAAGATCATATGGACAGATACGAGGATATGGGCGGCTATATCGATGCCAAACAGCGTATCTATCAGGGCTGTGAGCTGGCCGTTTTCAATAGTGAAGACGCCGACACGGCGCCGCTGCAGAGCAATAACGCCGAGCGTATCAGCTTTGGGTTAGAGCAGGGCGATTACCATATTATGATGCACCAGGGTCAAGCCTACTTTGCCTTTCGTCAGCAGCCTATTTTGCCCTGCGCCAGCAGCTTACTACCAGGCAGTCACAACCGTTTGAATGTGTTGGCTGTAATGGCCATGTGTCATTCCTTTGCCTTTGACGCTGGTGTGTATGAGCGGGCGCTGCAAGAATTCCCAGGTTTAGATCACCGCTGTCAGTATGTAGATACCCTAAACGGGGTGCGCTACTTCAACGATTCCAAGGCCACCAACGTGGGCGCCACCATAGCCGCGATTAACGGCTTTGCCGATGAACCGGGACGCTTGATTTTAATTGCCGGTGGCGATGCCAAGGGCGCCGATTTAACGCCCTTGCAAGAGCCGTTACTCAATCAGGTCGCTGAGCTGATTTGCCTGGGTAAAGATGGCGCTGCCATTGCCGCACTAAAGCCCGGTAGTCACCAGGTCGGTGACATGGCCGAAGCGGTACGTTGCGCCAAGGCCTGCGCCCGTGATGGCGACATAGTTTTACTGGCGCCAGCTTGTGCCAGCCTGGACATCTATGCCAATTACATGGTGCGCGGTAACGACTTTGCACAACAAGTGCATGAGGGGGAGGCATGAGCTGGGATCGCATTAAAGATCTACTGCATCTGAAGCCCTCGGGTCAGCTATACGATGTGCCCTTGCTTTATACCCTGCTGTGTTTAGTGGGAATTGGTTTTGTCATGGTGACCAGCGCCTCCATGCCTGAAGGCGAGCGCCTGTTCGACAATCCGTATCATATTATGGTGCGCCAGGCCGTGTTTATGGGGATGGCACTGTTCTTGTTTACCCTGGCAACCAGTTTGAAAATGCAGTGGTGGAAGGTAGCCAATACTTATCTCTTGTTTGTAGGCCTAGGCCTCTTGGTTGCGGTATTGGTCTTGGGTAGTGAAATCAATGGTTCGAAGCGCTGGATCCCACTAGGTCCCATCAATATTCAGGCCTCGGAAGTGGCCAAGCTGTTCTTCTTTAGTTACCTCGCAGGTTACCTGGTACGTAAGCGCGACGAGGTGCAGGAGAATATTAAAGGCTTTGTGAAGCCCATTAGCGTCTTTGTTCTGTACGCAGGTTTGATTCTATTGCAGCCGGATCTTGGTACCGTAGTAGTAATGTTTGTGACCACGGTTGGCCTGCTGTTTCTGGCCGGTGCCAAGTTGTGGCAGTTCTTTGTCCTGATGCTTTCTGGTATAGGTCTGGTGATCGCCCTAATCGTATTTGAACCCTATCGTTGGGCCCGGGTTGTGGGCTTTCTAGAGCCTTGGGACGACCCCTTTGGTAAAGGTTATCAATTAGTACAGTCGCTGATGGCCTACGGTCAGGGTGGCTGGTTTGGTCAGGGGCTAGGTAACAGCGTACAGAAGCTTCAATATATGCCACACGCCCATAACGACTTTATTTTTGCCGTGGTGGCCGAAGAGCTGGGTTTTGTCGGTGTGTTTACCGTCTTGGTGCTACTGGGCACCTTGGTATTTAGAGCCTTGCTTATTGGTCAGCGTGCGCTTAAGGCCAATAAAGAATATGAGGGCTATTTAGCTCTGGGAATCGGTATTTGGTTTGCGTTCCAGTCCATGGTTAATGTCGGCGCCAGCGCCGGGATCTTACCCACCAAGGGACTGACCTTACCCTTTATCTCTTACGGTGGCTCCAGCTTGTTGGTGATGGCCATTGCCGCTGGGGTGTTATTCCGTATCGACTTTGAAACCAAGATGGCGACCAAGCAGGCGACCTCCAGAGGTCACGGCCGGGGTCATCGTCGTGTTGTACCTAGCCCCGCAGCAGTACAGGAGGCAGTATGAATAAATCCCTGGTAGTGGTTGCCGGTGGCACAGGCGGACATATTTTTCCCGGCATCGCCGTGGCCCAATACCTGCGCGAGCAGGATTGGCAGGTCTCCTGGATTGGCACGGACGACAGAATGGAAGCGGATGTGGTGCCTAAGCACGACATAGAAATCGATTTTATTCGTGCTCAGGGCGTGCGTGGCAATGGCTTAAAACGTCTCTTCCAAGCGCCCTTGATGATCATCAAGGCCTTTTTTGCGGCACGTAAGATTTTAAAGCAACGTCGTCCGGCGGCGGTGTTGGCCATGGGTGGCTATGTTACCGGGCCTGTGGGCCTAGCGGCGAAAAGCTTAGGGATCCCCTTAGTGATCCATGAGCAAAATGCTGTGGCCGGCATGAGCAACAAGCTTTTGGCCAAGCTGGCTAACAGCTGTTTGGGTGCCTTTCCCGGTGCTCTGCCACAAAGTGATTTTCAGGTGGTGGGTAACCCGGTGCGTCAGTCGCTGATGAATATTGCCCCGGTTGAGGTCAGCTCGCCCATCAATATTCTGGTGGTGGGTGGCTCGTTGGGAGCACAGGTGTTAAATGATACCTTGCCAACGGTGTTTGCCGAGCTGGCGAAAAAGCATGAATTAGCTGTGTGGCATCAAACCGGCAAGGGGCGCTCCAGTAAGGTGCAGGAGCAATATCAGGCGCAGCAGCTTGAGGCCAAGGTGAGCGACTTTATCGACGATATGGATGCCGCCTATGCCTGGGCTGACTTGGTTATTTGTCGCGCCGGTGCTTTGACCGTGAGCGAAGTAGCGGCGGCCGGACGCATGGCCCTGTTTGTGCCATTTCCACATGCCGTGGACGACCATCAAACCGCCAATGCCCAGTATTTAGTGGGTGGCGATGCAGCCTTGTGTATGCAGCAAGGCGATTTTTATCAAGCCGCCGTGGTTGAGGCGCTAGCGCCGTATTTTCAGCAGCCCCAATTAATTACCGAGATGGGTAAGCGCGCGAAGGCGCTGGCCAAACTCGATGCAACCGCAGCGGTTGCAAAACAATGTGAGCAGTATAGTTAATGACAGTAACAACAGGCACAGCCCAACAGCAGGGCACGCAACAACAAGGGCAACGACCGGCCATGCGCCGCGTTGAAACCATTCATTTTATCGGCATAGGTGGTGCAGGTATGGGCGGTATTGCCGAAGTACTAGCCTATGAAGGGTATCGCATCACGGGTTCTGACATTGCTCAAAGTGCGATGACGGAGCGCTTGATCAAAGCCGGTGCCGAAGTGTTTATCGGTCATGATCAGAACAATGTGAAAGATGCTTCTGTGGTGGTGGTCTCTACCGCCATCAATGAACAGAACCCAGAGATTATCGCCGCCCGTAACGCGCGTATTCCTATCGTGCGCCGTGCGGAAATGTTGGCCGAGCTGATGCGTTTTCGTCATGGTATCGCCATTGCCGGTACCCATGGTAAAACCACCACCACCAGTTTGGTTGCCAGTATTTTTGACGAGGCTAAGCTGGATCCCACCTTTATCATCGGTGGCTTGCTTAATAGCGCCGGCAGTAATGCCAAAGTGGGCTCAAGTCGTTTCCTCATTGCCGAAGCGGATGAAAGTGATGCCTCCTTCTTGCATCTGCAGCCCATGGTGTCTGTGATCACTAACATTGAAGAAGATCACATGGATACCTATGAGGGCAGTCTGGAGAAAATGAAGGACACCTATGTGGAATTCATCCATAACCTGCCGTTTTACGGTTTGGCCGTGGTTTGCATCGACTCACCTGTGGCCCGTGAACTGATCCCACGCTTTTCTCGTCAGGTCACCACCTACGGTGAACATGAAGATGCGGATTATCGTCTGGCCGACTTTACCCAGGATGCCAGCACCTGCTCCTTTACGGTGACCTCGAAACAGGGGGAGCGTCTTGAGGTGACCCTGAATATGCCGGGTAAACACAATGCCCTGAATGCCACAGCGGCCATCGCCGTTGCTAAGGATGAGGGGATTGGGGACACCGCGATTTTACAGGCGTTGGAGAAGTTCGAAGGCATTGGCCGTCGCTTCCAGCATTATGGTGAGTTTACCAATGAGCGTGGCAAGGTGATGCTGGTGGATGACTATGGTCATCACCCCAGTGAGGTGGCAGCCACCATTAAGGCGGCCCGCGACGGTTGGCCGCAAAAGCGCCTGGTGATGATCTATCAGCCGCACCGTTATAGCCGCACCCGAGACCTATACGAAGACTTCGTTAAGGTATTGGGCGACGTCGACCAGCTTATTTTGCTTGATGTCTATGCCGCCGGTGAAGAGCCGATTGTCGGTGCCGACTCGAAAAGCCTGTGCCGCAGTCTGCGCCAGCGCGGTAAGGAGCCCTTGCATGTGGCGGATAACAACGAGTTAGCAAGCGTATTAGCCACCACCTTGGCCGATGATGATCTGGTGATCACCCAAGGTGCGGGCAACATAGGTCAGTTGGTGAAAAAGCTGGCCGCAACCGAATTACAGATTGAAAAGTTACAGCAGGTATCCTCATGAGTCAGGCATTTGGCAAAGTAGCAGTTTTACTAGGTGGGTCATCTGCCGAGCGCGAAGTATCGCTTAAATCAGGTGCAGCCGTGCACGCGGCTTTGGTTGAGGCTGGTGTCGATGCGCACCAGTTTGACCCGGTTGAGCGCCCTCTGCATGAGCTTGCACAAGAGGGTTTTGACCGTGTCTTTATCGCCCTACATGGTCGCGGTGGTGAAGATGGCACCCTGCAAGGGGCATTGGAATTTATGGGCTTGCCCTACACAGGTTCAAGCGTACTGGGTTCGGCCCTGGCGATGGATAAAATCCGCTGTAAGCACCTGTTTCAGGTGGCTGGCCTGCGCACCGCTCCTTATAAAGTAGTGTCGCAAAGCCAAGGCTTTGATTGTGCAGAGATTATGGCGCAGCTGGGCCATGTGATGGTAAAACCTTCGCACGAAGGTTCGAGTATCGGCATGGCTGAGGCCAACAATGCCGAAGAGCTGGCGCAAGCCCTGGAAGCCGCCTTTAAGTTTGACGACGAGGTCTTGGTAGAGCAGTGGCTAAGCGGCCGCGAATTTACCGTGTCTATCTTGAGTGATAAGGCCTTGCCTGTGATTGAAATGCGTACGCCGAGCGGTTTCTATGACTATCAGGCCAAGTACCAATCAAGCACCACGGAATATTATTGCCCGGCGGATCTAAGCGAAGCGCAAACGGCGCAGTTGCAAGAGATGGCGGAGCAGGCCTTTGCGCTTGTGGGCGCTAAGGGCTGGGGACGTGTTGATGCCATGCAAGGCGCCGACGGTGAGTTCTATCTGCTTGAAGTCAATACGGTACCCGGAATGACGGAGAAATCCTTGGTGCCTATGGCGGCCAAGGCCACGGGCGTAGATTTCACCGCACTGGTAGTGAAGATTTTGGAGCAAACTCTGTAAATGGCGACATTAAGGGAAAAGCTGAGCGGACTAAAACAGGGAACCAATTGGTCACTGCTGTTTGGCTTGAGCTTTTTTCTGCTGGTGGTGTTTATGGTGTTGAAGTTGACCTTCAACTTCTCCGACTGGCTGGTTCGTGATAAGGACGCCCAGCTTAAGCAGCTGCAGGTGTTGGGTGAGCCCAAGTACACCGCCGAGCGCGCCATTATCGACGCCATTAAACAGGCGGATTTGGACAGCTTTTTTGAGCTCGATGTAAAGCAGGTGCAGGAGTTAGTCACCGATTTACCTTGGGTTGCCAGCGCCTCGGTGCGTAAGCAATGGCCGGATACCCTGCAGGTGTACGTGGTGGAGCATCAGGCTGTAGCGCTTTGGAATGACGACCAACTGCTTAATAGCAAGGGGCAGGTATTCACCGCGCCGCAGGAGGGCATAAAGGACTCCTTGCCTAGCTTGTTCGGCCCCGAAGGCAGCGAATTGGAAGCCTGGCAGACCTTTAATCGTTTTGAAGAGTTGTTTGCGGTAAACGGTTTGAAATTATCCAGCCTGGCGCTGTCGGAGCGTTTCGCCTGGCAATTATGGTTAGATAACGGCATTCGCCTCAATTTAGGGCGTGATGATAAAGCAAAACGCGTACAAAGATTTATTGATGTCTACCCACACTTGAAAAAACGTCAAGATGTACAGGTAGATGTCGTTGATTTGCGATATGATACCGGGCTTGCGGTGCAATTTAAGCCGCTGGCAGTAACGGAAGAAGAACAAAAGAGTAAGGTATGACCAAGTCAGTAGAACGTAACCTTGTTATCGGTTTGGATGTGGGCACCTCGAAAGTGGTGGCTACGGTCG
Source organism: Pseudoalteromonas sp. T1lg76 (assembly GCF_002964725.1). NCBI lineage: Bacteria > Pseudomonadati > Pseudomonadota > Gammaproteobacteria > Alteromonadales > Pseudoalteromonadaceae > Pseudoalteromonas > Pseudoalteromonas sp. T1lg76. The sequence continues at coordinate 11,879 of NZ_PQCE01000018.1, read as the reverse complement.
GTGAGATCACCGATGACAACAAGCTCAGCATTGTTGGTGTAGGCCGCCAGGTATCCCATGGTATGGATAAAGGTGGCGTGAATGACTTGAACCTGGTTTCCGAGTCGATTCGCCGCGCCATAGACGAAGCCGAGCTGATGGCCGACTGCCGCATCAGCTCTGTGTATCTGGGCATTTCCGGTAAGCACATTCAATGTCAGAACGAAACCGGTGTGGTGGCAATTAACAACACCGAAGTGACCGATGAAGACATAGACAACGTCATCCACATTGCTCGTTCCGTGCCTATTTCTGCGGAGCGCAAAATGCTCCATGCCTTACCGCAAGAATACAGCATCGACATGCAAGAGGGCATTAAGAACCCACTGGGCATGAGCGGTGTGCGTATGGAAGCCAAGGCCCATATCATCACCTGTTCCAACGACATGGCGAAGAATATTGAAAAATGTGTCGAGCGTTGTGGCCTGCAGGTTGATCAGCTGATCTTCAATGCCCTGGCGTCTTGCTACTCGGTATTGACCGAAGACGAAAAAGAGCTGGGCGTGGCGGTACTGGATATAGGTGGTGGCACTATGGATATCACCATCTATATCAATGGCGCTTTACGTCATTCTGCGGTGATCCCGGTTGCGGGTAACCAGGTAACCGGCGATATCGCCAAGATTTTCCGTACGCCTATTTCTCATGCCGAAGCCATTAAGGTGCAGTACGCCTGTGCCAGCAGCCAAATGGCCAGTAATGAAGAACAAATTGAAGTACCTAGCGTGGGCGGACGTCCTTCGCGTATTATGTCGCGCCACACCTTATCCGAGGTGGTTGAGCCGCGCTTTAGAGAATTATTTGAACTGGCGCTCGAAGAAATTCGTCGCTCCGGTTTTGAAGATCAAATTGCTGCTGGATTGGTTGTTACCGGCGGCAGTGCAAAGATGACCGGTGCTTTGGAAGTGGCAGAAGACATCTTCCAAATGCCGGTACGTATCGGTAGTCCACTAGGGATAACGGGATTAACTGATTATGTAAGCGATCCCTCATTTGCAACCGCCGTAGGTTTGTTACAATATGGTCGGACCATGCAGTCGATCAACGCAACAAAAGCGAAAGCAGACGAGGGTAACTGGTGGGGCCGTATTACTAAATGGTTCCAAGGTGAGTTTTAGTACTCAAGTCGGAGAGTAAACTATGTTTGATATGATGGAAGAGCACAGCGAAGAAGCTGTTATCAAGGTAATAGGTGTTGGTGGCGGCGGCGGTAATGCCGTAGAACACATGGTGCAGCAGCACATCGAAGGCGTGAAATTTATCACCGCCAATACCGATGCGCAGGCACTACGTAAGTCATCGGCTGATGTCACGGTGCAACTAGGTACACAGATCACTTCAGGTCTAGGTGCCGGAGCCAACCCGGAAATCGGTAAGAAGAGTGCCGAGGAAGATGCTGAAACCATTAAAAGCGCCCTGCAAGGTGCGGATATGGTCTTTATCGCTGCCGGTATGGGCGGTGGTACGGGCACAGGTGCGGCGCCAGTTGTCGCTCGCATTGCCAAAGAGCTGGGTATTTTGACCGTAGCGGTAGTAACGCGTCCGTTCGATTTCGAAGGTAAAAAGCGCGCTGCAGCAGCGGATCATGGCATTAATGAACTGGCGGAAATCGTTGATTCACTGATCACCATTCCTAACAATAAATTATTGAAAGTATTGGGTAAGGGCACGACCCTGCTTGATGCCTTCGCCAAAGCCAATGACGTACTTTACGGTGCGGTACAAGGCATTGCCGAGCTAATTACTCGCGCTGGCCTTATTAACGTCGACTTCGCCGACGTACGTACTGTTATGTCGGCCATGGGTACGGCAATGATGGGTTCTGCTTCGGCATCTGGCCCAGACCGTGCACAAGAAGCGGCGGAAGCGGCTATTTCAAGCCCACTGCTTGAAGACGTGGATCTAACCGGTGCCAAGGGTATCCTGGTTAATATTACCGCGGGTATGGACCTGTCTATCGAAGAGTTCGAGATCGTCGGTAACCATGTTAAGGCCCTGGCTTCTGAGAATGCCACCGTGGTTGTGGGTACTGCCATCGATATGGAAATGAGCGATGAGCTGCGCGTAACCGTAGTAGCAACCGGTCTAGGTGGCGATCGTCGTCCTCAGTTCGGTGTTGTAGACAACGGCTTTAAGCGCGCCGTGGGTTCTGATGTGAACGCCCAAGGAACGCAGAGCACACAAAGCACTTCTATGTTTGTGCCAAGCTTTGCTACCCAAGGAACTCAAACCAGCTTTGAAGAGTCAAAGCCGGTAGATGAGCCATCGTTTAGCAGTAATAGTGCGACCACGAGTCAGGCAAGTGTAGTGACTAGCCAAGAGAGCAAGGCCAGCGCTGCACCGAAGAAGCAGGAAGAATCGGGTGATTATTTCGATATCCCGGCGTTTCTGCGTAAGCAAGCAGACTAGTTTAAAAAACAAACTAATTTGTTAACTGGTGCGATGTGTGGTAGAATCCGCCGTCTAATTTTAGTTTAGTAAGTGAGCGAAAGCCTATGATCAAACAGCGTACGATTGCAGAAGTAGTCAAAGCCACGGGTGTTGGTCTCCACAAGGGTGAGAAGGTTTCCTTAACTCTCCGACCAGCGAGCGCGAATACTGGGATAGTATTTCGTCGCGTGGACCTTGATCCGGTTGTGGATTTCGAAACGACCCCGGAAGCGGTGGGCGATACGCAATTGTGTACCTGTTTAACTAATAAAGACGGCGTTCGCTTATCTACTACCGAGCACCTGATTGCTGCGGTAGCCGCATTAGGCATCGACAACCTGATTGTTGAGCTTGATAGCGGTGAAGTACCTATTATGGATGGCAGTGCCTTGCCATTCATTTATCTGCTACAAAAAGGCGGTATTGCCGAGCAGAATGTAGCCAAGCGTTTTATTCGTATCAAAGAAAAGGTACGCGTAGAAGAGGGTGATAAGTGGGCCGAGATCGAACCTTATGATGGTTTTCATATCGATTTCGAAATCGCCTTTGATCACCCGGCTATTAACGACAGTCGCCAGCGCATTGCCCTGGATATTACGGCACAGAACTTTATCGAAGAGATCAGTCGTGCCCGTACCTTCGGCTTTATGAAAGACATCGAGTATATGCATGCTAATAACCTGGCTCTAGGTGGCAGCATGGATAATGCCGTTGTTCTTGACGAGTTTAAGGTGTTAAATCCAAACGGCTTACGTTATGCGGACGAGTTCGTTAAGCACAAGATCTTGGACTGTGTGGGCGACATGTTCATGACCGGCCACAACATTCTCGGTAAGCTTACCGCTTATAAGTCGGGTCATGACCTGAACAACAAATTGCTGCGCAAAATCATGGCGACCGAGTCGGCATGGGAATGGGCAACATTTGAAGAGTCAGTGACCATGCCAGCTCCGGCTCTGGCACTGCATACGGCTTAAGCCTGCAGATAGAAAATTATCGAAAAAAATGACGCTTTAGAGCGTCATTTTTTTTGTCTGCCGTGTTGCGCCAAGCGCATTAATTTTTGCTGTAGCGAGGGTGGTGCATGCTCGGCAAGCAATTCTAAATTGTGAGCCGTTTGCTCGCTCATGGCGCGCTTGTTACTGGGTTCCTGGCTGGTCTTTTTCGCTTGCGTTTGTGCCTGCGCCAAAGGTGCGCGCTGCGCCGCATTGGGAGAGGTGACTATTTTCACTTGGCATAAATCCACCAAGCCCTGCTGGCGAAAGGCCGAGAGAATATCCATCTTGATATAGTTCAGCTTCATTGCCACCGTGGCGCTATGCGCCTCGATGATCAGGGCGCCGTCGCGAATATTGGCTACCCGGCATTTCTTCGCCAGGTTTTCCCCCACCGCTTGGTGCAGAGTCTGCTGTTGCGAGGCCAGCTCCTGAGTTTTGGCGCCATAGTTGGCGATGCGCGAGCCGAACCGCGGGTTTAATTGCCCCAGCACTTCGTTAAGTTGTTTTGGCGCATAGCGATCTTTTGCCATAAACGGCATCCACCTCTTGAATTTGACTGAATCGTCACCACTTCTATTGCAATGCTTGAGTCTCTATTGCTGTACTTTAGACCCACTTTATATTGCTAAGTTTGCAAAGATTTCTCTGAACGTTATGATAGGCCAGCGATAATACCAATGCCATTAGTTTTTAATAGGCTTTCTGCTGTAAAGGCAAGTTACCGGAAGTGCTAATGGAATTGGTATTATTAGGTGCTGCAATTCATTGAGTTTGTTATGATGTCGCTCAAAAGTACACCGCTCAAGCAGTCACACTCAATAGCTCCACAATAGTCGCTCTTATGTAACTTGAGTGCGGTATAAATTGGATAAACGAAGTTCGCAAGTGACTTGGCAGTGTCCTTAGGGGTGACCCCGAAGGATGAACCAGAGCGCTTAACGCAGATGAGAATGTAACGGTTAAATCATGATCACGAAAATATTTACCAAAATCTTTGGTAGTCGCAATGACCGCACAATTAAAAACTTACGTAAAACGGTCGCGCTAATCAATGCCTTAGAAGGCCAACTAGAATCACTCAGCGATGAAGAACTAAAAGCAAAAACCGCTGAATTTCGTGAGCGTTATGACAACGGCACAAGTTTAGATGACCTCTTACCAGAAGCCTTCGCGGTGGTACGCGAAGCATCAAAGCGTGTGTATGGCATGCGCCACTTCGATGTGCAGATGATAGGCGGCATGGTGTTGCACCAAGGCCGTATCGCTGAGATGCGTACCGGTGAAGGTAAAACCCTGACCGCAACCCTACCAGCCTACCTTAATGGTCTGTCGGGTAAGGGTGTACACGTAATTACCGTGAACGACTACCTGGCCAAGCGTGACGCCGAAACCAACCGTCCGCTGTTTGAATTCCTGGGCTTAACCGTGGGCTGTAATGTGCCTGGCATGATGCCAATGCAGAAAAAAGACGCCTATAGCGCCGACATTACCTATGGTACCAACAACGAATTTGGCTTTGACTACCTGCGCGACAACATGGCGTTCAGTATTGATGAGCGCGTGCAGCGTCCGCTTAACTTCGCGGTGGTGGATGAGGTTGACTCAATCCTTATCGATGAAGCCCGTACGCCGCTGATTATTTCCGGTCCTGCGGAAGATTCATCTGAGCTTTACACGCAAATCAACAAGATAGTTCCTGAGCTGGTACAGCAGGAAAAAGAAGATGAGGAAGGCGTTGAAGGCGACGGTGATTACACCATAGACGAAAAAGGCAAGCAGGTTCACCTTACCGAGCGCGGTCAGATCAAGGTTGAAGAGCTTCTTACCGAGCGCGGCTTGATTGAAGAGGGCGACTCACTGTACTCGGCGGGTAACATTACCCTGCTTAGCCATGTGTACGCCGCATTGCGTGCCCACAAACTGTATCAAAAAGACGTCGATTACGTGGTTAAAGACAATGAAATTATCATTGTTGATGAACACACGGGTCGTACCATGGAAGGCCGTCGTTGGTCTGAAGGCCTGCACCAGGCGGTAGAAGCCAAAGAAGGCGTGAAGATCCAGAATGAAAACCAAACCCTGGCTTCAATCACCTTCCAGAACTACTTCCGTATTTACGACAAGCTAGCCGGTATGACGGGTACGGCGGACACCGAAGCGTTCGAATTCCAGTCTATCTACGGCCTAGACACGGTTGTTATTCCAACCAACAAACCGATGATCCGTGATGATCGTGCCGACCTGGTTTACCTGACTCAGGAAGAAAAATACGAAGCGATCTTGGCCGACATTAAAGACTGCCAAGAGCGCGGTCAGCCGGTGCTAGTGGGTACTATTTCAATCGAAAGCTCGGAATACCTGTCGCAGTTCCTGCGTAAAGAGAAAATTCAGCACAACGTATTGAATGCCAAGTTCCACGCTCAGGAAGCCGACATCGTTGCCGATGCGGGTCTGCCGGGTAAAGTGACTATCGCCACCAACATGGCCGGTCGTGGTACCGATATCATGCTAGGCGGTAACTGGCAGAGCGAAGCCGAAAAGCTTGATAATCCAAGTGAAGAGCAAATCGCAAAAATTAAAGAACAATGGAAAAAGCGTCATGACGATGTCATCGCTGCCGGTGGTCTGCACATCATAGGTACCGAGCGTCACGAGTCTCGTCGTATCGATAACCAGCTACGTGGTCGTTCGGGTCGTCAGGGTGATGCCGGTTCAAGCCGCTTCTATCTGTCGATGGAAGATGCCCTGATGCGTATCTTCGCCGGTGAGCGCATGACTAACATGATGCGTAAACTAGGCATGCAACGTGGCGAAGCCATCGAACACCCTTGGGTTAACCGTGCCATTGAAAACGCCCAGCGTAAGGTAGAAGCCCGTAACTTCGATATTCGTAAGCAGTTGCTTGAGTACGATGATGTGGCCAACGACCAGCGCCGCGTGGTATACGCTCAGCGTAACGAGCTGCTGGAAGAGGGTGATATCTCAGAAACCATAGATGCTATTCGCAACGACGTGATCAACGGCGTAATCGATCAGTATATTCCACCGCAATCGCTGGCGGAAATGTGGGACGTGCCTGCTTTGGAAGATCGCTTGAAGGCAGACTATCTGCTTGATTTGCCTATCCAGCAATGGCTTGCCGAAGACAACAAGTTGTTTGAAGAAAAACTGCGTGATCGCATCGTCGAAGAAGCAACTAACGCATATAAAGCAAAAGAAGAAATGGTGGGTCCACAGGTACTTCGCCAGTTCGAAAAAGCGGTTATGCTGCAAAGCCTGGATCAGCATTGGAAAGATCACCTGGCTGCCATGGATCACCTGCGTCAGGGTATCCACCTACGTGGTTATGCGCAGAAGAATCCGAAGCAAGAATATAAGCGTGAATCATTCGAGCTATTCTCAGCCATGCTAGAGAACCTGAAAACAGATGTAGTAAACATCCTAAGCAAGGTTCAGGTACGTGCCGAGGAAGATGTTGAACGAGTTGAAGAACAACATCGCAAGTCTGAAGAAGCGCCGCGTCAGTATCAACACGCTGAAGCCGAGCAGGTTGGTGGTGAAGCACCTGCGCCGGTATCGGCGCGCGTCGAGCCTAAGGTGGGTCGTAATTCGCCTTGTCCATGTGGCTCGGGTATGAAATACAAGCAATGCTGTGGCAAACTCAGCTAAGCATTCTCTTAGTTAAATAAAAAGCGGCCTATGCCGCTTTTTTTATGGAGCAGTTAATGAGTCAGAAAGTGGTTAATGTTGCCGTAGGCATTATTCTTCGCGGCGCGCAAACCTACATATGTAAGCGCCCGGACGACAAACACCAAGGCGGCTTGTGGGAGTTTCCTGGCGGTAAAATCGAAGCCGGTGAAACGACCACTGCGGCCTTGGCCAGAGAGCTGTTGGAAGAAGTCGCCATTGAGGTGCACAGCAGCGACTCCTTTATGCTGATTGAGCATGACTATGGCGATAAGCAGGTGCGCCTGGATATCCATAAGGTCAGCGACTTTAGTGGTGAGCCTCATGGTGCGGAAGGCCAGCAAGGGGAGTGGGTGGCACTCAACGATTTACACCGTTATGCCTTCCCCAAAGCAAACCAGGCCATCCTAGAAAAACTATGTTCATAAATTGTTACAAACTGGGTTTCTCGCTCTGCGCCCATAGGTTTAATATGGGCTAGTTGGGGATCACCTCTTTCATAATTAAAAATGGGATAACAATATGTTTAAAGTAACCTTAGCAGCGGCCGCAACGGCGCTGGCACTAGGACTTACCGGTTGTAGTGAGCAAGCACAAAGTGCGAAGACCGAAACTCAGGCGCAAAGCGTTGCTGCAGAACAAACAAAACAAGTGCAACAACTTAGCTCGGGTATTGAGCTAGAAAACATCGATACCGCGGTGCGTGCACAAGATGATTTTTACTACCACATCAATGGTAAATGGCTAGAGCGCACCGAAATTCCGGGCGACAAGTCTAACTATGGCTCTTTCACCGCCCTATACGATCAGTCACAAGCGGCACTGAAAGAAGTGATCGAAGCGGCGGCTAAAAACACCAAGGCGGCACCGGGCAGCGATGAGCAAAAGCTGGGCGCCTTCTACAGCAGCTATATGAATACCGATGCCCTGGAAGAAAAAGGCATCGCTCCGCTTAAGCCTTACCTGGATAAGATTGCCACGGTTGCCGATAAATCAGCGCTAGTATCGCTGATGGCGGATCTGCGCATTCAAGGGGGCACCACGCCGTTTGCTTGGTATGTCAATAACGATGCCAAGAACTCAAGCCAGTATGCCCTTTATGTGTCTCAGTCGGGCTTAGGTTTACCGGATCGTGATTACTACCTTAAAGATGACGAGAAGTTCTCTACCATCCGCACGCAATACCTGGCTTATATCACGGACATGCTAACCAAGGCCGGCGTTGAAAACGCAGACCAAGCGGCAAAGGGTATTCTTGCTCTTGAAACCGAGCTGGCTACGGCGCAGTGGAGCCGAGTAGAAAGCCGCGATGCCACCAAGTCATACAACAAGATGACGGTTGCCGAAGCCAATGAGCTAACCGGTGCATTCGACTTTGCCCAGTTCTTAAAGCAATCAAAAATCAACACCGAAGATTTAGTTGTACGTCAGCCTTCTTATTTTGAAAAGCTAGGTGGTATCTATGAGCAAACCGACCTGGCTACTTGGCAGAATTACCTAACATTCCATTTTGTTAGCAACTACGCCGATGAGCTAAGCAAGGAATTTGTTGACCGTAAATTTGCTTTCTACAGCACCACCTTACGTGGCGTTGAAGAACAGCAACCGCGTTGGAAAAAAGCGGTAGACTCAGCCAACTCGGTACTGGGTGAGCTGCTTGGTAAGGTGTACGTTAAAGATAACTTCCCACCTGAAGCAAAAGCACGCATGGAAGAGTTGGTTGCCAACCTGATCAAGGGTTTCGACCAAGCCATCGACGGTCTTGAGTGGATGAGTGCCGAAACCAAAGTGGCAGCCAAAGAGAAGCTGAACAAGTTCACGCCTAAGATTGGTTACCCAGACAAGTGGAAAGACTACTCGGCGCTAGAGGTCAAAGCGGACGACCTGGCGGGTAACTTTATTCGTCACAGTGAGTGGGCATACGATGATATGCGTAACAAGCTGGGCAAGCCGGTGGATCGCAGCGAGTGGTTTATGACACCACAAACGGTGAATGCTTACTACAACCCGGTGAACAACGAAATCGTGTTCCCTGCGGCCATCCTGCAACCGCCATTCTTTAACCTGGAAGCGGACGACGCGGTGAACTACGGCGCCATCGGTGCGGTAATTGGCCACGAGCTAGGTCATGGCTTCGACGATCAGGGTTCAAAATACGATGGTGACGGTAACCTGCGTAACTGGTGGAGCGAGCAAGATTTGGCGCAGTTCCAGGAGCGTGGTCAGCAACTGGTATCGCAGTACAACGAATATGCCCCGTTTGAAGACGCTAATGTGAACGGCCAGCTGACGCTGGGCGAGAACATCGGTGACCTAGGCGGCCTAACCGTAGCCTATAAAGCCTACCAGTTATCACTGGGTGGCGAAGAAGCCCCGGTTCTGGATGGTTACACCGGCGATCAACGCTTCTTTATGGGGTGGGCGCAGATCTGGCGTCGTAAGTACCGTGATGAAGAGCTGCGCAACCGCCTGATGACGGACTCGCACTCACCAAGTCACTACCGTGTTATCGGTGTGCTACCAAATATGCCTGAGTTCTATAAGGCATTCGACGTGAAAGAGACCGACGAAATGTACATTAAGCCGGAAGATCGCGTTAAGATCTGGTAAGTTCGGCTAATTACTGCCAAGGCGCCAGTCTTGTTATCCTCGCCAAATAAGGGCAAGGGTAATGGGGCGGCGCCTTTGTTTTTTATCGCACTTGTTTCCCCCGTTAACGCAAACCCATTGCCTTGGTCGTTATTTATCTACTAACTTTGTTATCTAATAAATAAAAGCAAAGAGTAGAGAATTATGAAGCGAATAAAACGAGGTTTTTTTCTAGCAGGGATTTCGCTAAGTCTACTGGCACCTTCAGCCACGCTTGCCCACGACCGCATTACCGGCAAGGAATTTGCCACCCGCTCCGAAGTCATTGCCAGCGAGGCCATGGCCGCCACCTCTCAGCCTTTAGCCACCCAGGTTGCGCTGAATATCTTGCGCCAGGGCGGTAATGCCATTGACGCGGCCATAGCCGCCAATGCCATGCTGGGCTTGGTTGAGCCTACCGGCTGTGGTATTGGCGGTGATCTCTTTGCCATTGTTTATTCCGCCGAGGACGGCAAGCTGCATGGCTTGAATGCCTCGGGTCGCTCACCGCTTGGTTTGAGCTTTGAAGAGCTTAAGAAAATAACCAAGGACGAGGGGAAGATCCCCGCCTATGGACCGCTGCCGGTGTCCGTGCCCGGTGCCGTTGATGGTTGGTTTGAGTTACACGAAAAGTTTGGCTCACTGCCCATGACAGAAATTTTAAAACCCAGCATCGAGTATGCCGAAAAGGGCTTTCCCGTCAGCGAGGTGATCGCCTATTACATGCAGCGCAGTGTCGGTGCTCGGGGCGAATACCCGGGTTTTAAAGAGGTCTTTATGGCCGACGGCGAGATGCCGAAAAAAGGTGAGATATTTAAAAACCCGGCATTGGCCAACACCTACAAGCAACTGGCAGAAGGTGGTCGCGATGCCTTTTACAAGGGCGATATCGCCAAGGAAATCGACCGTTATATGCAGGAAAATGGCGGTTATATCCGTTACCAAGACCTGGCGGCCCACACCAGTGAATGGGTTGAGCCGGTGGCCACCACCTATCGCGGACACACCTTGTGGGAGTTACCGCCCAATGGCCAGGGTATCGCCGCCCAGCAGATCCTGAATATCCTCGAAGACTATGATCTTGCCGCCATGGGCTTTGACAGCCCCGAGTATATTCACACCTTTGTTGAGGCCAAGAAGCTCGCCTTTGCCGATAGGGCCAAGTACTACGCCGATCCTGCTTTTAACGATATTCCGGTGCAGCGTTTGATTTCCAAGGAATATGCCGCCGAGCGTCGCAAACTCATCGACCCCAATAAGGCGGCCAAGCGCGACCATGCCGGCCCGGTTGAAGGGGATACCATCTACCTGACCACGGCGGATAAGTACGGCAACATGGTGTCGCTGATCCAAAGCAATTACCGTGGCATGGGCTCGGGTATGACACCTGAAAAGCTTGGCTTTGTGCTGCAAAACCGCGGTGAATTATTCTCGCTTAAAGAAGGGCACTTCAATCAGTATGAGCCGGGCAAGCGGCCCTTTCACACCATTATCCCGGCGTTTGTCACCAAAGACGGTAAACCTTATATGAGCTACGGGGTGATGGGCGGCGCGACGCAGCCACAAATGCATGCGCAGATCCTGATCAATATGATTGATTTTGGTATGAATCTGCAAGAGGCGGGGGATGCGCCGCGTATTCTGCACTCGGGCTCAACTCAGCCCACCGATGAGATCATGACAGATGGTGGTGTAGTGTCCCTGGAGTCCGGTTTTAGCATGGAAACGCGCCGAGAATTAATGAAAAAAGGCCATACCCTGCAAGAAGCCGTGGGCCCCTATGGTGGCTATCAGGCGATTCTCAAAGACCCGCAAAGCGGCGTTTATTATGGCGCTTCCGAATCCAGAAAGGATGGCCAAGCCGCCGGTTACTAGGGTCTGTTGACCTTTGTTGTTCGTTTCTGCAGCAGCTTGTAGTGTATTTATACAAGGCGGCACATGTGTGGTGTAGTTATTCTACATAAGCATGTAACAACACAGTAGAAATGCACTACAAGCGCTGCCCTACGGGTTCATCTAAACGCATCCTGCTCTGTGTTGCTCGCTATGTACATAGAATGACTATGCAGCATAACGAGCGTCGTGATCAGAATGCGT
>NZ_PQCE01000095.1:0-383 GCF_002964725.1 Pseudoalteromonas sp. T1lg76 | reverse complement strand
AGGTTGCCGTTGCTATCCAAAGTGATCGCCGAGCTCGGTACCGTGATCGTGGTCACGCCATCGCTGATGGTGATGCTGTCGACGGTGGCATCGGCTTCGACAACGCCAGAAAGGGGCACGTTGGTCGCCTCACTCGCGCTTAACAGCTCATCGCCGCCGTCGTCGAACGCAATACTGTTCGAATGCCACACTATCATCGACGCTGTTTCGTTTCACTACTGAGTTCGGCATGGGGTCAGGTGGTTCCAAAACGCTATGGTCGTCAGGAAAATATTGTAAATTCGGAAAGCTTAATAAGTAATGTGTCTACTTCAGTCTTAATTTCTAACTTCTAACTTAACAGTCTCACACCATTTTGGTGTTGTATGGTTAAGCCTCACGGG
>NZ_PQCE01000094.1:0-437 GCF_002964725.1 Pseudoalteromonas sp. T1lg76 | reverse complement strand
GGCGTTATGTTTAAAGGCATGATTCGATATTTAATTTTAAGTTTAGGTGTATTTATTTCTGGCTGTTCTCTATTCAAAATTGGAGAGAATGTAGCGATTGCAACAGGCGAAGTTGACGGTAAATGTATTCTTATGTTTAAGCCTGTTGGCTTAGTCGAACCTCAAAATTATTATTTTCGTGAAGTTAATGGCAATTTTTCAGAAATTTTTACTATTTCACCTAAAGCAGAAAAGTATAATTTATCTGTAAACTGTCAGGGTAAATCTATTCTATCAACTTTGGTAAAATACCCCGAAGAAGCTGATAAGCTTCAACTAGGTAAGTTAGCAATTTAAACATAACAAGCGGTTTATGGCATATGGACTCGTTAAGGCTTGCTCGGGTTCGTTCCTCACCAAGTATAGCAAGCCTGAACTCGCCCCATAACCGGGCGTTA
>NZ_PQCE01000093.1:0-225 GCF_002964725.1 Pseudoalteromonas sp. T1lg76 | reverse complement strand
TGTGCTCGGCGCGCCCGTATCCAAGGTGGTGGTATCGGTGACCGTGCCTGTGTTCCCGGCAGCGTCGGTCACTGTCATGGTGACGGTCAACTCGCCGTCGGCGAGACCTGACAGGTCTTGCCCAACGACGGTCAGGTTGCCGTTGCTATCCGTGCTGATCGCCGAGCTCGGTACCGTGATCGTCGTCACACCATCACTGATGGTGATGCTGTCGACGGTGGCACC
>NZ_PQCE01000017.1:0-15624 GCF_002964725.1 Pseudoalteromonas sp. T1lg76 | reverse complement strand
GCGGGCAGTGTAAGTTTGCGCAAATCGGTGGCCGTTGGGTCATGATGAATGTCTTAAATTAACTGTTAATTCAATTATGAAGCTTGAACTTACCGATCCTGTGTGGTTTTCCTACGTCCATTTTAAAGGGCAAAAGGGGCTTTCCCCGCACAGTGTTATTAAGCTGCCATTACTTAGGCTGCTGGCAACGCTTTCGCCAAAAAAGGAATGGCTGTTTGCCCTTATGGTACTGGCGTTAGCGCCGCTGCCTTTTATCCTTGAGCCCCATTTTGGCCTTAGAGCCTTTGTATTTATCTATTTTCCGGCCTTAGTTGGCGTCTTGGTGCTTAAGCGCATTGTCTTTTGGCGCACTTTTGGCGCCGATAAGAAAAAGTTGATGACTTTGAGTGCAGAGCAAATTGAGATAAGCCCATTGGCATGTGCTCAGTTAAGTAAAACGGCCGTTTTATCTCGCCAGGATATTGCCAAGGTAAAGGTTTACTACACCTTGACTCACGACCATGATGTGGGCAGCTCTGGGGCGAGGTCCTCGGTGAATCAGCTAGCCTTAGTGCTTAAGGATCAAAGTGAGTATAAATTAAATGGCTACCGCATTGGTCTGGCTAATGTACTCTATTTACTGGTTTATTTTGACTATCCTTTGGAGTTTAGTAAGCAGTCAATAGCCCATGTACCAGGGCATCTGTGGCCTCTGACTTTACGGCTAATCCCCATCTGTGCCAACGTCCCGGCACTGGGGCAGACGTTATTTGCGTTAAAAAGCGTATTTTAGCCGGTCATTACTGAATATTCACAAGGACGTGAATAGGCCACCGATACCCCATAGACATTCCATTGCAATATGGTTTTTCTGATTTAGGTTCTGGTACTTTTTTGCGTACTGATCGGTTGCTAATCTGAACGTCTTTTCCTTCTGCCTCCCGCTTTAGTTCCTAAAAAATGAACAATTTATACGCCGATTTCTTTCGCCTATAAAATCGCCTGCTATACTCTGTTCGATATTTGTTCACTTTATATTAACAAAAAGCCGTAAACATAAGTGGCGAATAGCAGGGTTGAGTTAGCGCAAGAGGTTCCAGTTAACCCGGCCCGATGAAGGAAAACTTATAAATCTATCTTAGGAATCCATCTATGCTGAAAATAAAACGACCCCTGGTTGTGTCTGCAGTACTGTCTGCGTTATCACTTGCGGGCACCGCACAGGCGGCCAATGAAGAGCAACGCTACATAGTAAAATTCAAACCAGGTCAAAAAGCCTCGGTAATGACGGCGCTAAGCAATAGTCGAGGTAAGGTTGAGCGTGAACTCGATAAGCATCAACTCGTTGCCGTTACGCTTCCTGCGCAAGCGGCTAAACAATTTAAGAGCAGAAAAGACATAGAGTTTATCGAGGTCGATCAAAAGCGCTATTTGATGGCCGAAAGCACACCCTATGGCATTTCTATGGTTCAGGCGGATCAAGTCAGTGATGCCCTTACCGGAAATATGAAGGTCTGTATCATGGATACCGGTTACGACCTTGGCCATGAAGACCTGCCCAATACCGGCGTAACCGGCGATGACGGATACGATAACTATAATTCCGGCAACTGGTATGAGGATGGTCATGGCCACGGCACCCATGTCTCGGGCACCATAGCTGCTCTAGGCGGTAATGGCACCGGGGTTGTGGGTGTGAACCCCAGCGGTAATTTAAGCCTGCATATGGTCAAGGTATTCAATAGTAACGGCCAATGGGCTTATGGCTCGGATCTGGTCGCAGCGGTCGATCAATGTATGGCGGCCGGCGCCAAGGTGATCAGCATGAGTTTGGGTGGCAGCGGCTCAAGCAGTGCCGAGCAAGCGGCATTTGATAATGCCCACGCCAATGGTCTGCTTTCTATCGCTGCGGCAGGTAATGACGGTAACAGCAGCATGTCTTATCCGGCCTCTTACGATTCCGTGATGTCGGTTGCTGCGGTGGACTCTAACGGTAATAAAGCCAACTTCTCCCAATACAACAGCCAGGTGGAGATCGCCGCGCCCGGTGTGGCAGTTAATTCAACCTTGCCGAATAACAGTTATGCGGCCTGGAGTGGCACGTCTATGGCCACCCCTCATGTGGCTGGCGTCGCCGCGCTGGTATGGAGCCATTATCCAAGTTGTAGCAACGATCAGGTGCGTACCGCCATGGCACTGTCAGCAGAAGACCGTGGCAGCGCAGGAAGAGATAACAATTATGGCTGGGGCATAGTCAAGGCTAAGGCGATGTTTGACCTGTTTGCCGATGGCTGTGACGTTGGCAATCTCCCTGAGCCTCCAGAGCCGGAAGATTTAGTTAACGGCGTGCCGGTAGAGAATCTTGCTGGAGCCAGCGGTGATGCATTTGAATACAAGATGGCCGTGCCCTCAGGCGCTTCCAACCTGGTGTTCGATATGTCCGGTGGCAGCGGTGATGCCGATCTCTATGTTAAGTTTGGCTCTAAGCCTACCGCCAGCAGTTACGATTGTCGTCCGTATTCAAGTGGTAACAATGAAAGCTGTAGCTTTACCTCGCCACAGACAGGCAACTATTACGTAATGGTACTGGGTTACAGCAGCTTCTCCGGCGTGTCTCTGGTCGGTAACTATGATGGCGGCGGCACGCCCAATACGCCGCCAACCAGTGAGTTCAGCTACAGCTGCACGGATCTGAGCTGTGATTTTGACGCCAGCCTTAGCTCCGACAGCGATGGCAGCATCAGCAGCTACAGCTGGGACTTTGGTGATGGTAGCACGGCCAGTGGCCAGGCGACCTCCCACAATTACAGCGCCGATGGCAGCTATAATGTGACACTGACAGTGACGGATAATGATGGCGCGTCGGATAGCAGCACGCAAGTTGTCACCGTCACCGGCGGCGCTACCAGCGACATTACCTTGCAGGCATCCGGTTATGCCTCCAGAGGCACGCGTTATGTGGATTTAACCTGGAGCAATGCAAACGGCAGTAATGTGGATGTGTATCGCACTAAAAACCGCGACACGGTAACCTTTACCACGGCCAATGATGGCGCCTATACCGACTCCTTCGGTGGCGGTGGCTCTTTCGTCTACAAGGTTTGCGAGTCCGGTACGCAAAACTGTTCACCGGAAGTAACGGTTAATTTCTAATTGAATTTAAGCCTTACAAATAAAAAATCCACCTGCTATGCGGGTGGATTTTTTTTAAAGGCATTGAACAAAGTTAAATTAACTCAACAGGCTATATACCAAAGCAGACACTGCCAGTGCGCCCACTAGCAATACAAACAAGGTACTCAACTTACCGCGATACTGCGCCAGTGCTGGAACCTTATAAACGGCAATCATGGGCATGATAAAGAGGATCATGGCGATAATAGGGCCGGAAATCGCTTCCATCATTCCCAGTATGCTGGGGTTATAGATGGCACAAATCCAAATCGCTACAAACATCAAGGCTACACCCAGTTTATCGGCGCCGCGATAGCTTAATGACGAGTGTTTTACTACCAGGCCATTAAAGCTTTCACGGGCACCCAAAAAGTGGCCGAAGAAAGATGAGGTAATGGCAACAAAGGCAACCAGCGGGCCAACATAGGCAAGCAGCGGGTTGTTATAGGTATTCGCCAAATAAGAAAGTACTGAAATATTGGCTTCCTTGGCCGCTAGCAGCTCCTCGCTTGATAGTGCAAACACGCAGGAAAACACAAACAGCAGGACAAAGCTTATCAGCATAATGGCCGTGTACTTTAAGATCTTGTCTGATTTGGCGCGAGCATGCTCACCGTAGTGGCGACGCTGGGCATTGGCAAAGCTGGAAATTGCGGCGGCGTGGCTAAATGAAAAAACGATCACCGGTACCGCTAGCCAGAGGTTGGTCGCCAGCTCAGGGGCGCTGCTAATGTCCATTGAGGGCATTTGCCAGTGGGGAATAAGGTACAGGGATAGGCCGAACAAGACCGCCACCAAGGGGTAAACCAAAAATGCGAAGGCCCGCAACATCAGCTTCTCGCCGCCTAACATCACAGCTACCATGGCCGCCACCAGGACACCTGAGAGCACTGCACGCGGCGGTGAGCTCATACCGAGCTGATTGACGATAAAGTCATCCACAGTGTTGGTCAGGCCTACGCCATAGATCAACAGAATCGGGAAGATGGATAGAAAATAGAGTAGGGAGATCAGGCGCCCTGCGGTGGCACCAAAGTGTTCCTGCACTACATCGGTAAAATCACTGTCATCCTTCTTTGACGAGAGCACGAAGCGCGCCAAGCCTCGGTGTGCTAGGTAGGTCATGGGGAAGGCGGCCAACGCCATAATCACTAAGGGCCAAAACCCTCCTAAGCCTACATTTATGGGTAAGAATAAAATACCCGCGCCGACGGCGGTGCCAAAAAGGCTAAGCAGCCAATGGGTGTCATGACGATTCCATGAACTTGCTGTTGCCGAGGCGCTGGCGCCAAGGACTTGGTGAGAGGAGTTCATATACTACTACCTGATACTGCATAAAAATTCGGGGCAATGATACCTAATATGCCAAAACAATTCATACTTATGCGTAACAGAGTGTATTTTTATGTGACTGGTTGGGCCACTAAGCCGCGCCTTGCTTGCTTTTGCAATGAAAAAGGCCTCTGAATTCAGAGGCCTAGTTAGATTGGTTATTAATTACACTTTTTGCTCTGCGGGCTGTTCACTGGGGTTGTCATCGAGCATGGGCTCGTCGCCGCCGTTGGCGCGCTCCCAAAACTTGGCTTTAAAGTTAATCAGCACCAGAACAATACCCACCCCTATGCTAAATAGCGCGATTTGCATGTATAAGCCCGGGATTTGCTGGACATTTTCCGGGTCGAAAGAACCAGCCAATAAGCCCGAGATAATATTGCCGATGGAATAGGTCAGTACGAAGACCCCCATCATTTGACCAACATAGCGGGCTGGCGAGAGGCGACTCACGGCACTGAGGGCCACCGGACTTAAACAGAGCTCCCCCACGGTATGCAGGAAGTAGGTGGTAATAAGCCAGTAAGGTGCCACTTTTAAGCCATCTGCGGCGTATTGCGCGGCAAAAAACATCACTAAGAAACCCGATGCCATGATAATTAAGCCTACGGCGCATTTTACACTGTAGGAAGGGGTGATCATGCGTTTGGCCATATTAATCCACAGGGCGGCGAAAAACGGCGACAAAATAATAATGAAAATCGAGTTGGCCGATTGGAACCAGGCGGTAGGGATTTCAAACGTGCCTAACATTCTGTCAGTGTAGTCACGGGCGAATAAGTTAAGCGATGAGCCCGCTTGCTCAAAACCAGACCAAAAACAGGCAGAGGCCACACACACCAAAAACAGCGCCCACATCCGCTGTTTTTCACTGTCGCTGAGCTCACCCATAAAATAGATATGGCCAAAATAAATAAAGAAGGTGATGGTAAAGACGATAGCCACTGAGCCGGCTAAGGCAACCGGGTTGATCACCAGCCAGCCCTGGTAACCGGCGACAACCGTGAGCGCGACAATAGTGATAAAGGCGCCGATGATGGTCCAGGCCAAGGAGGCGCCTTTGGTCGACAGTGGATTGGCGGGCTTGTCATTAATGCCGGCAATATAGCCTTGGCTCATTCGGTATTGCACCAGACCTAAGGCCATGCCCACGGCCGCCGCACCAAAGGCCCAATGCCAGCCGACATTTTCCATAAAGTAGCCGCATACGCCGTACCCTATCATGGAGCCGATATTGATGCCCATGTAGTAAATGGCGTAGCCACTGTCACGGCGCTCATCTTCGGTTTGATAAAGCTGGCCGACCATGGCGCTGATATTCGGTTTTAAGAGACCCGTACCTGTGGCCACAAAAATCAAGCCGATAAAGAAGGAACTGGGGTGGGGAATGGCGAGAATAATATGCCCGCACATAATAATAATGCCGCCGTACCACACGGTTTTTTGTCCGCCGAGGAGGCGATCTGAGATCCAGCCGCCGGGCAGGCCTAAAAAGTACACCGCGCCCGTGTATAAGCCATAAATGGCAGCGGCGGAGGCCACGGTAAAGGCCAGGCCTTCTTGTTGCAAGGAGGCGGTCATAAAGAGTACCAGCATGGCGCGCATACCGTAATAACTCATGCGCTCCCACATCTCGGTAAAGAACAGAGTTTGCAGACCTTTGGGGTGACCGAAAAACGCAGTATCCAGCTTGGCGTCTCCGGCCACGCTTTTTTGCGTGGATAATTGCTCGTCAGACATAGATTCACTTCCATTATTGTCGTTATAGTGAACAATTATTAGTACGTTAATTAGCCGTGAGATGCAACCTTGGCCATTTTTGACGGATCAAATCAGGCCAAGGTAAGGTTAATTTAAGCCGCCTTACTGTTCACTTCAGCAAGGGTGTTGGTTGCCACCACATGCTGTGTATCAGACCAGTGTAGCAGCTCCATGCGACCATGCTCGTTTTCGACTAGGGCAGTGCAGTTTTCTATCCAATCGCCGTCATTACAATAAATGATGCCATCGCTGACACGCAGTTGCGGCTGATGTATATGGCCGCACACGATTCCGTCGTACCCTTGGCGCTTAGCTTCATGGATAGCGGCATTTTCAAATGCGGTTATCGCCGCCTGTGCCTTATGAACCCGCGCCTTGATCCAAGATGCCAGGGACCAGTAATTACCACCATAAAGGCGGCGAAAACGGTTATGCCAACGGTTTAAAAACAGCAAAAAGTCATAGGCGGCATCGCCTGCGACTCGGATCAGTCTGTTGTAGCGGGTCGCCGAGTCGAAATCATCCCCATGGAGAATTAAAAAGCGCTTGCCGTCATCCGTGGTATGCACAAACTGACGATGCACTTCCACCCCCATAAGGGTGTCCTGGTCGTAACGGCGAAAAGTTTCATCATGGTTGCCCGGCACATAAATAACGCGAGTGCCCTCATCGGCTTTGGCTTTTAGGGCTTCAAGCACATGGTAATGGCTGGGATGCCAGAAAAAGCGACGTTTCATCGACCAAAGGTCGACAATATCACCGACTAAATAAAGTCGGTCGCACTTTATGCTGTTTAAGAAGTCCAATAGATATTGAGCCTTACAGTCTTTATAGCCCAAGTGTACATCTGATATAAAAACGGCTCGGTAGTAGGTGCGCTTATTCGTATCCATAATCAGGTTCATCCCAGAGTAATAGAATCCAGCCTAGGAGGCGCGAATGACAATAAGAAGTCTAAAAAAAGAACAATCCATGACAATGCTGGTGCTGCTATTGTTGTTCTTTCTCGGTGGATGCAAGTCCACTATAAGTAGTGGTGACGCATTTGTCGGTGTCGACTTTATTAACCGCACAGGGGGGGCGTTGAGGGACGTTAAGCTGGCGGTGTTAGAAGGCAGCACGGCTCATGTCAGTTGCACTCATGTTGATACTGCAGCCCAGTGCGGCACGGGATTCCCGGCGCACAGCTACCATGGCGAACAGTTACGTTTAAGCTATTATCAAGGTACGGATCTTAAAAGTCATGTGTTTAATATCAAGGTGCCCGAAGAAGGGGCTCAGTTTTATCGAGTGCAAATTCGTGTAACGGCATTGGCACCCGATGTATCGGTATTAAAGCAATAAGAAATAAATAACAGGAGTTAGTCAATTTGCGTTAGCTGCAAAATTTGATGTGGTAATACCAAGGATTAAGGAGGCACAGATGCGTGTAGTTATAATGCTAGTGTCACTGTGTGTTGTTGCCGCTTGCGAGCAGCAGCCAGCCACCGAATTGCAGCCGGGCGATATGGGCAATCCAGCGATACGCTTTTGCGTTGAGCAGGGCGGACATTACCTAAGTGAAGGTAGAGCTGCTAATCGGCGACAGTATTGTGTCTTGGATGATGGCACTAAGGTCGATATGTGGGAGTTTTATCGAGACTATCAATGACATTAAAAAAGCCAGTCCTGAGACTGGCTTTTCTTTTGCTTACTTAGTTGCGCCCTGCGACCTAGTCTTGTTGCAGCTGGGCAACAATAGCGGCCACCGCATCGTCGATTTTAAGCATGGTTTTCTCACCGGTACGGCGGTTTTTCAGCTCAACTTCGTCGTTATCCAGGTTACGCTCGCCAATAACCAGGGTATAAGGCACACCTAGCAATTCCATGTCGTTAAACATTACGCCCGGGCGCTCTTTACGGTCGTCGAACAATACATCCACACCCGCTTGTTGCAGCTCGCTGTAAAAACGCTCGGCAATATCAGGAATACGGTGTGACTTGTGCATATTCATAGGCACAATGGCTACCTCGAACGGGGCGATATTCTTAGGCCAGATAATGCCGTACTGGTCGTTATTCTGCTCGATGGCAGCGGCGACCACTCGGCTAACGCCGATACCGTAACAACCCATGGTCATGATTTGGTTTTTACCGTCTTCACCCAACACGCCGGCATTCATTGCTTCTGAGTATTTGGTTCCAAGCTGGAAGATATGACCCACTTCGATACCGCGCTTAATGCTCAGGGTACCCTGACCACAAGGGCTTGGATCGCCTTCAACCACGTTACGGATGTCGGCAACTTCATAGCCAGTTACATCGCGGTCCCAGTTGATGCCGCTGTAGTGCACATCATCGCTGTTGGCACCGGCAACAAAGTCAGCCATTACTGCCGCACTGCGGTCAACAATGATTGGCACAGTAAGGCCTACCGGTCCAAGTGAACCAGGACGAGCACCAACGGTGGCTACTATGTCTTCTTCTTTGGCCATTTCCAGCGGTGAGAACACACCGGCAAGTTTTTCGGCTTTCAATTCGTTCAGTTCATGGTCGCCACGCAGTACCAGGGCTACCAGACCACGCTCGCCTTGCTCGTTTTCTTCGCCATATACGAACAGAGTCTTAACGCCGCGATGTGGTTTTACACCATAGTGCTCTTTTAGCTCGGCAATGGTTTTGGCATTAGGGGTGTCGAACTTTTGCAGCTCTTTGCTTGGCTCAGGGCGAGCCTCTACAGGAGCCAAGGCCTCTGCCTTTTCGATGTTGGCGGCGTAATCACTGCCGTCACTAAAGGCGATGGCGTCTTCACCAGACTCGGCCAGTACGTGGAACTCATGCGAGAAGCTGCCGCCGATAGAGCCGGTATCGGCCAATACAGGGCGGTAATCCAGACCTAAACGGTCGAAGATATTACAGTAAGCCTGGTGCAGCTTTTCATAGGTCTGCGCCAAACATTCTTCACCCAGGTGGAAAGAGTAGGCGTCTTTCATCATAAACTCGCGTGAGCGCATGATGCCAAAGCGCGGGCGAATTTCATCGCGCACCTTGGTTTGAATTTGATACAGGGTGATAGGTAACTGCTTATAGCTGCTTACTTCACGACGAATGCAATCTGTGATCACTTCTTCATGCGTCGGACCCAGGGCAAACGGGCGATTATGACGGTCTTCAATACGTAGTAGCTCGGGGCCATATTGCTCCCAACGACCCGACTCCTGCCATAGCTCGGCGGGTTGGATAATGGGCATCAGCATTTCGATGGCGCCGGCCTTGTTCATTTCTTCACGAACAATGTTTTCTACTTTCTTAAGTACTTTTACCCCGGTCGGAAGCCAGGTGTACAGGCCCGAGGCCAATTTGCGGATCATCCCGGCGCGAAGCATAAGCTGGTGGCTTACCACCTCGGCATCTGAAGGCGTTTCTTTCAGGGTCGCAAGTAAATACTGACTGGTACGCATGAAGGTTCCGTTTTGTTATTAGTAAATAGATATGGGCGCTAGTTTAGCAGTGCTGCGCCCGTGGGCAAAGCGCTAAAGTGGCGATATTTGCTCGACATGATTATGCTCGCCATCAACCTGCCAGCGAATATTAAAATCATACAAGGTCATGCCGTAACTTTGCGTCCCTTCTTTGTTTTTCTTATAGGCCGGACGTGGGTCCTGCTGCAACACTTGGGTAATAAAGGTTTCTAGTTGCAACGCCGGATCAAGGGTAGCGATAAAGGCCAATGCCTGCTCGGAAAAACTGACCGTCATCTGAGTTTGCGGGCGGGTGTCTGCAAAACCGGCGCTGGCATCGGGCAGAGCGTCGGAATAAGGCAGGTAGGGCTTGATATCCAGCACCGGAGTGCCATCAAGCAGGTCGACGCCACCGAGTTGCAGGATAACCTGGCCGTTTGCATAATCAACACCAAGCAGCTCCACCGCACTCATGCCTATGGCATTGGGGCGAAAGGTGGCGCGGGTGGCAAACACACCTTTGCGCGCATTACCGCCTAAACGGGGCGGGCGCACCAAGGCGGAATAGCCTTTATCTGCGGTTTCATGAAAGCGAAACAACACCCAGATATGGGTGAAATCTTCAATGCCGCGCACAAATTCTTCGTGATTAAACTCACCCGTCAGCACCAACTGGGCGCGAGCGGTATCCACTAAGCGTGGCTGCCTGGGAATGGCAAACTTTTGTTTATAGGGTGAGCGGATATGGCCTATGGCGTCGATGGCAAAAGATGTGGTCACGGCAATACTATTAGGTGTTAAATAAGCGCGCCAGTGTATCGGCGGCGCCGGTTAAATTCAAGGGCTGGCGCGAGCCTTAGGTGCCAGCGACAATATTAAGGCTAGCCCTGAGGGCGGACCCTGAGGGTTAACCCTTGTCCGTGGTTTGCTGCAGCAGGTTTTCCGTTTCTATGGCGATTTCTTTCATCCGTATGGCATAGGCTTCGAGGCGTTTTTGCTCTGTGGTTTTGGCGACAAACTCGGGGACTTCTACCGGGTAGCCGGCTTGATCCATAGCGACAAAGCTGATCACGCAATGATTGGTTTCCACCATGTGCTGGGTTTTTGGGTCGCCACAGCGCACCTGAATAAAGATTTGCATACTGGTTTTGCCGGTGTGGGCGATACTGGCCTCAACCTCAATCAGTTGGCCAACAAGTACGGGGCGGCTGAATTTGACCCCGGCCACTGACACGGTCACACAATAATGACCGCTCCAACCAGCGGCACAGGCGTAACCGGCCTGATCTATCCATTTCATTACCACACCGCCATGCACCTTGCCGCCAAAGTTGACGTCGGTGGGCTCGGCTAAAAAGCGAAAGGTCACTGATTGTTGTGGCATTGTTCTTCCTCGACTGCGTAAGTGCTTATTAATAGTATAGTAAATGTTTGAATTTGGGCACAAAAAAGGGGCTGACGCCCCAGTTGCAACTTAGGATGTAGAAAAGGTTTATACCAATTCTGTTAGGTATGTGATCAGAGATAGCGCTGGATAAATGAGATGATCACAAGGCGGAATTTTTCTTATGTAGTTATTCTACATCGAAAAATTCCAACGCCGTGAGCATGATATTTAGCCCGCTAGAATGATTAGCTATTTAAGTGAATTGGTATCACATATTTGGATAGTTTGGACCGCCAGCGCCTTCTGGTGTTACCCAGGTGATATTTTGACTCGGGTCTTTAATATCACAGGTTTTACAGTGCACGCAGTTTTGCGCATTGATCACAAATTTAGGCTCGCCTTCGGTGCTATCCACTTCGTAAACACCCGCCGGGCAATAACGCTGTGCCGGTTCATCATAACGGGCCAGGTTCACCTTGATAGGGATACTGGCATCTTTAAGTTTAAGATGACAAGGCTGCGACTCTTCGTGATTGGTATTGGATAAAAATACCGACGACAATTTATCGAAGCTTAGCTGACCATCCGGTTTTGGATAGTCGATTTTTGGCGCCTGAGCAGCCGGTAACAAGGTGGCGTAATCCGGAGTATTATCCTTAAAGGTGAAGGGTAATTTACCGGCAAACAGGTTTTGATCTAGGGTGTTATAAGCACCGCCAAAGAACTTACCCAGCTTGTGCATGGCCGGACCAAAGTTACGCGAGCGGTATAACTCGTCATACAACCAGGACGCTTCAAAACGCTCTGCAAAATCCGTCAGTTCTGTGTGTTCTTGACCCGCTTGCAGGGCTGCAAAAATGCTCTCTGCGGCTAGCATGCCAGATTTCATCGCCGTGTGATTACCCTTGATCTTGGCAAAGTTCAGGGTACCGGCATCACAGCCTACCAATAAACCGCCAGGGAAGTGCATCTTAGGTAAAGAATGCAAACCGCCTTTGGCAATGGCGCGGGCACCATAAGCCAGGCGCTTACCGCCGCTAAGGACATCGGCAAACACCGGGTGATGCTTCATGCGCTGGAATTCATCAAATGGACTTAGGTGTGGGTTTGAATAGTTCAAATCTACGATTAAACCAACCACGACCTGATTGTCTTCGGCATGATACATAAATGCACCGCCGCTGGTATCACCGGATAAAGGCCAACCCGTACCATGGATTACTTTACCTTCGTGGTGTTTATCCGCATCTATCTGCCAGATTTCTTTAAAGCCGATACCATAATGCTGCACTGAGCTGTTCGCATCCAGGGCGAATTGATTGATTAGTTGCTTACCCAGGTGACCACGGCAGCCTTCGGCAAACACTGTGTACTTGGCGCGCAGTTCCATGCCCGGCATATAGCCCGGCTTTTCGTTGCCGTCTTTGTCCAGACCCATATCGCCGGTAATAATGCCTTTAACCGTGTCGTCTTCGATAATAAGGTCATGGGCACTAAAGCCAGGGAAAATTTCTACCCCAAGCTGCTCGGCTTGCTCGGCCAAAAAGCGACAAACGTTACCCATGGAAACGATGTAGTTACCATTATTATGGAAGGTTTTAGGAACCATGAAGTGGGGCAGGGACTTGGCGCTTTTCTCGTCGTTGAACCAATAGATCTCATCCTCGGTCACTGCTGTGGTTACCGGAGCGCCTAGCTCCTTCCAATTTGGCAACAGCTCGTCAAGGGCCTTGGTTTCAAATACGGCGCCGGAGAGAATATGGGCACCGACTTCCGAGCCTTTCTCTACCACGCATATCATTAATTCTTGTTGTTGTTCTTGTGCAAGCTGCGCAAGTTTAATGGCGCTGGCAAGGCCGCTAGGCCCTGCGCCTACGATCACCACGTCAAATTCCATGGTCTCACGTTCTACCATAATAATCCCCTGCTATTGATGACGGTCAAAGTGTTACGAAATGCAAATTAATCGTTACACAAAAGATAGTGCTCCAAGGTTATTTTAGGTTGACGTTTACGTCAACAGGAAGTACGCTGATTTCATCAAAATAAATAAGTTTACGTTAACGTCAGGTTGTGGTGTCAAAATAGTGATTATGCGGGTTTTAGCCGTATCCCCACCTTCCTGCGTCTCTATTAGGAGCATATATGAAAGTATTAGTGCCCATTAAACGTGTAATCGATTACAACGTAAAAGTACGCGTTAAGGCCGATAAAAGCGATGTGGATTTGGCCAATGTAAAAATGGCGATGAACCCATTTTGTGAAATTGCCATCGAAGAAGCCATACGTTTAAAAGAAGCGGGTAAAGCGACTGAAGTAGTGGCCGTTACTATTGGTGATAAATCCGCTCAAGAGCAACTGCGTACCGCATTAGCCTTGGGTGCTGATAGCGCTATTCATATCGAAACTGAAGATAAGCTGGACTCACTGCATGTGGCCAAGTTGCTTGATAAGGTCATTGACGAACAGCAGCCAGATTTGGTGATTTTAGGTAAGCAAAGTATTGATGCCGATAATAACCAAACAGGTCAAATGCTGGCAGCACTGCGCGGTTGGCCGCAAGGCACCTTCGCCTCAAAAGTAGAATTAAACGACGGCAAGGTGAATGTGACCCGTGAAGTAGACGGTGGTCTGCAAACCGTGGCACTCACACTGCCGGCGATAGTGACAACGGATCTGCGTTTGAACGAGCCTCGTTATGCATCTTTACCTAACATCATGAAGGCTAAACGTAAGCCGTTGGATGTTAAAAATGCTGCCGACATGGGCGTTGATCTTACCCCTCGCGTGCAATTGGTAAGCGTTGAAGAGCCAAGTCAGCGTCAAGGTGGTGTGATCGTTGAAGACGTAGCAACCCTGGTCAGTAAGTTGAAGAATGAAGCGAAGGTGGTGTCATGAAATCATTAGTTATTGCTGAACACGAATACGGTCAACTAAAGCCGGAAACGGCAAAAACAGTGCATGCGGCCGCTAAAGTTGGCGCCGATATCGACCTACTTCTGATTGGTGAAGGCTTGGAGGCTGCGGCTCAAGAAGCAAGCACTATCAGTGGTGTAAGTCGCGTTCTGGTAGCCGATAGCGCTGAGTACGCTCATCAACTTGCGGAAACTTGTGCCGACCTAGTGGTTAAGCTCAGTGCCGATTACAGCCATATCTTCGCCAGCGCCACCACCACGGGCAAAAACATGATGCCACGTGTTGCCGCGTTACTTGATAAAGCGCAGGTATCGGACATTATCGACGTAATCGATGCCGAAACCTTTAAGCGTCCGATTTATGCCGGTAATGCCATTGCTACGGTTAAGTCGTTGGAGTCTCAGCACATCATCACCGTACGTGCCAGTGCCTTTGATATTGCCGAGCAGGGCGGCGGCGCACCGATTGAAGCCATTAGTGATGTGATTGCTTCTAGCAACAGCGCATTTGTATCAAAAGAGCAGACCGAGTCTGAGCGCCCTGAACTTACCGCTGCCGATGTGATCATCTCGGGTGGTCGTGGTATGCAAAACGGTGAGAACTTCAAACTGCTTGAAGGTATTGCCGATAAGCTAGGTGCCGCCATTGGTGCTTCTCGCGCCGCGGTAGACGCAGGTTTCGTACCCAACGATATGCAGGTTGGTCAAACGGGTAAAATCGTTGCTCCTAACCTTTACATTGCCGTGGGTATTAGTGGTGCCATTCAACACCTGGCAGGTATGAAAGACTCTAAGGTGATTGTGGCCATCAACAAAGACCCAGATGCACCTATCTTCCAGGTGGCCGACTATGGTCTGGTTGCGGATCTATTCGAGGTATTACCTGAGCTTGAAGCCGCTCTGTAATTGATCCTAGATAAAAAAAGCCTGTATAAGCTATTCTTGTACGGGCTTTTTTATGCTGATTTTTATCTACAAGGAGAGTGTATGAAAAACGTCATCTACTTATTGCTGATTTTTTGCAGCGCTATGGCGCTTGCGGGGCAAAGCTTCCGTTTGGCGGATGGCGACCTGGTTTATACTGGTATGAATAAAATAGAAATACTTGATAAGCTGGGTGAGCCGTTAATGAAGGATGTGCAAAGCATAGGTGTAGACAAAGGAGATGGCTTTGCTGGTAAGAAAACTGAAATTTGGTCTTACCGACTACGAGGCGATATTGGCGGCGAATACTTGGTATCTGTCACCTTTAAAGGCGATAAAGTAACAAGTATAAATTCCAAGCAACGTAATCGTTGATGGATAACTGTGAGAGAGTAATAAAGTCTCATACCAAGTAATAAAGATTCATACTGAGTATTAAAGTATCATACTAAAATGGCAGCGATCGTAATCGATACGCTGCCATTCCTAAATCGAAAATGCCCCAAAATAAGCTAGAAAATTTTGCTCAAAGGGCTAACAACACCGTTTGCGCCTTGCTGTAAAACATGAGTATAAATCTGAGTGGTTTTAACGTCTGAATGACCCAGTTGACTTTGGACTGTGCGAATGTCTGCTCCTGATTGCAAAAGATGAGTCGCGAACGAGTGTCTAAACGTATGTGGTGTAATTAACTTTGTAATCCCCGACTGTT
>NZ_PQCE01000092.1:0-272 GCF_002964725.1 Pseudoalteromonas sp. T1lg76 | reverse complement strand
GCTGTTGTAGGTCGGGGTTTACCCCGACAAGGTGCAGATCCATGCCGCATTGTCGGCCTAAAAGACCGACCTACAAACGCAAAAAACCCGCTGCATTGCTGCAACGGGTTTCTTTAAATAAGGCGCTGGTTCGCTACTTCGTAGCGACTACTTTACTCCGGGCTATCCTGCCCTCCGCCCTACGGGCCGCCTTCGGCGTTCAAAAATGTTCCCGACATTTTTGTCACCTGTTCAAGTAGAACATCACGTCTTTAAAACGAAAAAACCCAGCA
>NZ_PQCE01000091.1:0-312 GCF_002964725.1 Pseudoalteromonas sp. T1lg76 | reverse complement strand
GAAGCAAATGGCGGAGTGGACGGGACTCGAACCCGCGACCCCCGGCGTGACAGGCCGGTATTCTAACCAACTGAACTACCACTCCGCAGTGGTATGCATTGTACATCATTAAATGGCGGAGTGGACGGGACTCGAACCCGCGACCCCCGGCGTGACAGGCCGGTATTCTAACCAACTGAACTACCACTCCGCAGTAATGATGTTTGTACATGTTATCAGGCTAAATGGCGGAGTGGACGGGACTCGAACCCGCGACCCCCGGCGTGACAGGCCGGTATTCTAACCAACTGAACTACCACTCCGCAGAAGCGC
>NZ_PQCE01000090.1:0-296 GCF_002964725.1 Pseudoalteromonas sp. T1lg76 | reverse complement strand
GAGACAGGCGCTTCCCCCTTAGCTCAGTTGGTTAGAGCGACGGACTGTTAATCCGCAGGTCCCCCGTTCGAGTCGGGGAGGGGGAGCCAATATCTTTCAACACTAGGTTGTTCCCCCTTAGCTCAGTTGGTTAGAGCGACGGACTGTTAATCCGCAGGTCCCCCGTTCGAGTCGGGGAGGGGGAGCCACATCCTAGTATTATTTTGTTCCCCCTTAGCTCAGTTGGTTAGAGCGACGGACTGTTAATCCGCAGGTCCCCCGTTCGAGTCGGGGAGGGGGAGCCAAAATAACTCCTA
>NZ_PQCE01000016.1:0-7670 GCF_002964725.1 Pseudoalteromonas sp. T1lg76 | reverse complement strand
ATTCACTTAAATAGCTAATCATTCTAGCGGGCTAAATATCATGCTCACTGTGTTGGAATTTTTCTATGTAGAATAACTACATAAGAAAAACTCCGCCTTGTGTTCACATCATTTATCCAGCGCTATCTCTGATCACATACTTAACAGAATTTGTATAAATAGAGAGCGTCTAAGGCGCTGCTTGGTACCAGAAGCTGCCACCGGCAATCTGACTTTCGATAAAACCGAATTGATACAGTTCTATACGAGCTTCCTCAGGGCTTACCTGCAACACTTCACAGGCTTCGCGTAAGGTCCAGCTCGGATAAGATGCCAATTTTTGCTGCACCGTTAAATGGCGGCGTTTCGGCTGTGCTTCACCCATCAGTACCAAGGCACGCTCAAGGTTTTGATACGGCTGTGAGCCGGCCAGTCTAAAGGCGTTATCACCGTTAAAAATGAGCGATGGGAAACCGCGGGCACCCAGCTGCATCATTTCCTGTTGCTCGGCATTAAATATCGCCAGCACCTGTTCAGAATGTAGCAAGGCGGCAAATGCTTGTGCATCCATGCCCATCAAGGTAACCAGTTCTAAAAGTGCTTCATCCTTGGCCATATTCTCGGCGTAGAGGAAGATACGTTCACGCATTAGGCGCACAAAGGCCGATTCCAGATTGGGGGCCAATAAACGCACGGCAATAGCCGCTCGACAGAGAATATAAGAGTTGCTTATTGGATCCTTGGCCCACATCGATGGGTCTATGGGCTGCTGATAGTGCTGGGCTACCTGTTGCCAATGGCCGATTACATCCGTGGGCTTGGCGATACCATTACCTGGATCGCCAAAGTTTTCCCAGCCCGGCAACAGACCACCGTGAATATAGCGCTCGTTAACCTGGTAGTTTAACTTGAGGCGGCGCCAAACCGGCTCTAAGGCCCAGCAGTGAGAACAAATAGGGTCGGTGACGAAGACAAGATGCACTTGCTCCGTCTGCGTTGCCTTGGTCTCTATGTCTTTTTTGGTGTCATAATTCGGCATTACACAGCCAATATCTGCATCACATTCCATTATTTTTCATTCCTTAATGCGTTAATCCCTGCCTCGATACGATCCAAGCCCTGATCTAAGATGTCCATGCTGGTGGCAAAGCAAATACGTATATGACCTTTTGCTCCGGGGCCAAAGAAGCGTTCATTGCCAGGCACCACGGCAACCTTGTAATTGCGCAGGTGCTCGACTAGCTCTTCCGCTTCCAGGCCGGTTGCGGAAATATCGGCAAATAATAAATAGGTGGCTTCTGGGGCCTGACAGCTCACACCTTCTATGGCATTTAATCTTTGCACCGCGTGGTCGCGAAGAGCCGTTAGGTGCTCAATAAAGGCATCCACCCAATACCAACAGCTTGTCAGTGCCGTGGTAGCGGCCACTTGCGAAATGGTCGATACTCCGCCGGCGGTAGTCATCACATATGCGGCGTCGACAATTTTTTGATGTACTTCGGCGTTTGGTGAAATTACGGCACCAACACGCAGACCGGCTAGACCAAAGGCTTTAGAGAAACCATAGACGGTGATCACGCGCTCACACAGCTCAGGAGCCAGGTGATGGAAGCTGGTAAACTGTTTTTCCGGGTAGATGATATCCGACCAAATCTCATCGTTCATGATCCACAGCATGTGCTGGTTGGCAAACTCGGCTATGGTCTTTAGATCTTCCAAAGGAATAATCTTGCCTAGCGGGTTATGCGGGTTACACACACCGATAAGACGGGTTTTCTCGCTCACAAGCTCTGGTAGCAATTCAAGTTTAAAACGACCTGTGTCTTTATCGTATGGACAACGGATCACCTTACCACCGGCAGCCAGCACTGACTGTTCGAAGAGGAAGTCAACCGGGTCAAAAATAATGGCTTCATCACCTGGTTCCAGACAAAAACGCGCTGTTGCATACATGCCACTGGCGGCGCTGTCTATGGGCAAGATCAATTCCGGGTTAAGGCGGTAGTCTTTGCGCATTGCTAGGGCATTGGCTAATTCGTTTTTAAATTCGGGCAACCCCAGGTGCGGTCCATAAGAGAACACACCGCTTTGAGCGTAATCGGCAATTGCCTGGCGAATTTCCTTTGCTACCGCAAAGTCCGGATCGGCGGCGGTTAGGGGAATGATATCGGCATCGGTTTCCGCCCAGCGAAAGTTGTAAGCCCGAGTTCGCAAGGTCTCCAAGGGCACCTGGTCATGTGCAAATAATGAGGTGGTCATCAATTTAACTCCAATTTAAAAAGCGAATGGGATTTTTTGTTCGTGATGATGCGGCGCTAAAAACTCCTGCTGCAAGGCTAGCCCCTGGTTCAGATAGTTGGCAACAACGCTTTTGCGCATCACGGAGAAGTGCTCCAGTGCGGTGACATCAAAACCAGCGACGCTTGACTCAAAAATCTTTGCCAGTTCGATGGCATCTTCAATGGCTGAGTTTACGCCTTGGCTGGTAAAGGGCAGTAGGGCATGGGCGGCATCACCTAGCAGCACCACATTGTGTTTGTGGAAGCGCTCCAGCGGCAGCAGGTAACAGGTATTCCAAATATGGGATTGGGAAAAGTCGGTTAATTTAATCAGCGCCTTTATCGGGTCAGGCCACTGGCCCACTAGGCGTTCGGCGAAGTGCTGTTTCCCGCTATCACTGACGTCAAGAATATCGAAACGTTCGCAGTCGTACTGTACAAACCAAACCACGCTTTGCTCGTCGGCGGGAACCATACCAACCGCCAGACCGCCGTCCAGGTGTTTGTACTTAACGAACTTATTTTCGAGTAGCTGAACCAGCTCTGGGCTATTGACGATGGAAACAAGCTCTTTCACCTTGATGTCGGAGCGTTTTGCTTCTGGGAAGATCTGAGCGCGCACCGCAGAGCGGCCGCCATCACAGCCGAGGAAGTAATCGGCCGCAATTTTCTCACCATTGGTAAAACAAGCCAGCTTGGCGCTGCCGTCTTGATGCCATTCAAAATGCGAAAACTGATGATCGAAATGCAGCCATTCCGCTGGGATTTCATTTAGCAGTACGTCCAAAAACGCCTTGCGGGTTACCCCGTAGCTTCCTTTTAAGGTTTCTTCGATCAGCAGGTTGCCTTCATCATCGACGATATTACATAACTCAACCGGATAGCCCACCTTGGCGGCTTGTTCATCCAAACCTAGTTGGGCCATGGCCTTAACGCCATTTTCAAGCATGATAAAACCTAAACCTTCGCGTCCTGAAAGCGGGCTGCGTTCGTAAATATCGACCCGTCCTCCGAGCTTTTTGTAGTAAATAGCGAAAGCCAAACCGGCAATTCCACCGCCGATAATTGCAATATTAGGTTTCATATTCCCTCCGATAAACACGAGTTACACTTGCGCTTGTTTGTAGCAATTTTGTTATCGGGGTGATGCTATCCTTTATCCTTAGGTAAATTAATGCTTAAATGCGCATAATGATTCTGCAAAAATGCATAGCGAACAGGCATTTAAGCAAAGGTAAACTTCTAATTCGGAAAGCATTGGATTTTTTAGCGTGAAAGAGTTTAATTGGGACGATGTAAAAGTCGCATATCGTGTTGCCGCTACCGGCTCTTTGGCGAAAGCCGCGGAATTCGAAGGCATTAATTACACCACGGTATTGCGAAAAATTAACCGGCTGGAAAAAGACCTAGGCTGTAAATTGTTTTTTCGCAATCAGCGTGGTTATCAAATTACCGAGGCAGGCACCCGATTATTGGAAACCTTTCCCGAAATTGAGAGCCGCTTCAACCAGTTGCCATCGCAACTTTTCGCTACCTCTGATCAGGTTAAAGGTACGCTAAAGATTACTACCTTGCCGGAATATTCTTCATTCTTGCATCCGATATTGGTGCAGGCGCAAGAGCAGTACCGTGAACTCAAAATTCTTGTCGATGTCAGCGATGATATAGTGCCGTTGGCAGAGGGCAGGGCGCATGTGTCTATTCGCGCCGGAGCCATGCCGACACAGGCCGATCTTGTGGCCTTAAAGGTCAGCGACCTGAATTTCTCTTATTATTACTCCGAGCACTATTTTCAGCTGCACAATGCACCGAGCTGCGAAAGTGAATTTAGCCAACATCATTGGGTGATGCCTGGCGGGCGTAAGAGAAATTTAGCCTTTGTTAAACAGGTGTTGGAAGCAATTGACGAGAACAATATTTGTTACCAGAGCAATAATCTGTTGGATATTCAGTTTGCGGTAGAAAATGGCCTGGGGATTGGCCCCATAGATGACAGCAAGGCCAGACAATGCCCCCATCTAAGGCGTCTTGATTGTATCGAACCACATAACGATAGCAGCCTGTGGTTTGTGTATCATAAGGACCTGCGCGAAGATAATCGCATTCAGGCGCTTATTCGTTTGGGTAAGGCTTATATCCGCTAATCTCAGTTTTAACCCGTAGCCGGGGTCTAAGTATTAAGCCCGTTTAGGCTCTAAGAGCTAGACCCGAGCCGCGCAGATGTGTCAAAGTGCCTTGCCGACTAGCCAAATTTTGGAGTGACTATGCTGAACTGGCAAAATATTCTTATGATGAGCGCGAAGGGCAACCCCGAGCCTCCTTATCGCGTGGAAAAAACCGAGCAGCAGTGGCGTGAACAACTAAGCGAAGAAGCGTTTTACGTGACCCGTAAAAAAGGCACAGAACGTCCTTTTAGCAGTGAGTCCTGCACCTTGTTTGAGCCTGGGCGCTATCACTGCGTGTGTTGCGATAACCTTTTGTTTGATGCGTCCGAGAAGTTTGACAGCGGCAGCGGCTGGCCCTCGTTCACCCAACCTGCAAGTGCCAATGCTATCGCTTATATTGCTGATGGCAGTCATGGCATGCAGCGCATAGAAACCATCTGTAATGTCTGCGATGCCCATTTGGGACATGTCTTTCCCGATGGTCCGCCGCCATCGCATCTGCGGTATTGTATTAATGCCGTCGCCCTAGTGAAGGGCGAAGATTAGCAAAGCAAAGGGCCCTGTTGGGCCCTTGGTGTTATTTCTGTAAGGCTATCCAGGCATCGACATCCTGCTCGACGGTAGCCATAGGACGGGCGCCAGAGAGTAAGATAACATCATGGAAGGCCTTGATATCAAACTTGTCACCAAGCGCTTTCTGTGCGCGCTCGCGAAGCTCAACCAGTTTTAGCATACCCAGTTTATAACCCAGAGCTTGGCCCGGCCAGGCAATATAGCGGTCAATGGCAGGCACCACATCACTCATGGGGCTGCCGGTGGCCGCAGCAAAGTAATCTATGGCTTGCTGACGAGTCCATTTCTTATAATGCAAACCTGTATCTACCACCAAGCGCGCGGCGCGATAAACTTCCGCCTGCAAACGACCAAGATCGCCGAAAGGATCGTTCTCATACATGCCCATTTCATAGGCAAGCAGCTCGGAATACAGAGCCCAGCCTTCAACATAGGCATTGAAAGAGGCGTTTTGGCGCATTAGGCCTATGTCTTGCTGCAACATATTTAAAGCGATTTGGAAGTGATGACCAGGCACGGCTTCATGATAGGTCAGGGTCTTCATACCAAAGCTGGGTACCGCAGCCATATCTTTAAGATTGATATAGAAGACTCCAGGGCGTGAGCCATCGAGCGACGGACCATTGTAGTAACCACCGGCCGAGCCCGCTTCCACAGCCACTGGAATACGACGCACCTCGACCTTTTGCGGCGGTAGGGTTGAGAAGTAGTCCGGTGCTTTTTGATTTATGGTGACGATTTCTTCGCGTAGGAAGGCCAATAGCTCGGCGCGACCTGCATCACTGTCTGCATATAAAAAGCGCGGCTCAGCGTTAAGCTGCTGCATGCGCTCGTTGACGCTGCCTTCGCTATAGCCATTTGCCTTTAAAATCTCGTCCATACGCTCGCTAATGCGTTTAACTTCATCCAAGCCCAGCTGGTGGATTTGTTCGGCACTGAGGTCGGAGTCGCCCAAATAAGTGATTTCATGTTGGTAGAAGGCCTCACCATTGGGTTGCGCCCAGATACCTACCTGCTCAGGTGCTTGCTCTTGTAGGCGCTGCATGTCTTTGTAGATGCTCGCAAAAGCGGGGTAAATTTTGCTGCGAACTATTTCCTCGGCTTGTTGCACATACTCAGTAACCTGTTGTTTGCTTAGACCTTCAAGCTGATCCAACTTGGTTTTCATTGAACTGACCAAGGAATGCTTGCCCGGCGCTTCTGAGGTGAAGTTTTCCAAGTAACCCAAAGTGTTGGGGAATAAAGCCTTAGGTAAAATGACACCCAGCTTGGCATCGGCATTGACCTTTTCTTGCACTTGCTTCACCACGTCACTAAAGGCATGAAGGCGGGCTAGGTAGTCTTTGGCGTCTTGCTCTGAGTCTATCTCATGCTGGTCTTTTAACAGATTTGGTAGGTCGATTAAGGGCCCGGAAAGCTGATTGACCACATAGGGGAGGTGACCACCCCAGGTGTCGATATAACCGGCGGCAAAATCGGCATCGCCAGCATAGTAGTTGGCGATCACCTGATTGACCTTAAGGTGTAAGGCATCTTTTGGTGCCAATGCCGAGTGTTGCAAATCAGCCAACTGCTCAGCGGCATTGCGCATATCTTGTTGCAGGCGTTGCATACCGGCCACTGAATAATCCGGTAACTTGCTGGCGTAAGGACCATATTGCTCGCTCGACAATTTTAAGGATGTCGCCAGCGCGCTCTGGTGGTCGATAAAGCGCTGAGTATAGGCATCGACTACCTTGGCTATTTGCTGCGAGCTTGGTGCCACAGAGACTGCCTGTGTTTGATTTTCTTGTTGTGGGGCAGGGGCGTCTTGGCAACCGGCCAAAGCCAGTGATACACCAAGAGCCAGGGCTGTTAGTTTATTCATTTTGGGTTCGTTTGTTATTGATTTAAGGCATCAATATACAGGCTTTGACACACATTGCCAGCGGCTGTACTGAGGTAGCTCTGTGCCTGTTTATATCTGTTGAACTTAATTTCTAACTGGCTAAGCAGATCCCAGGTAAGCGAGCAGGTTTCATCGAGAAAAGTATCTTGAAGTAGATTGTTGGTTGTACTGGCTTGAACTAGTGAACTTCGACTTGCTGAGCGTAAGAGCGCGATGCTAGAGCATCAGGAAAGATAGTTTTGAAGTAGATGGTGGGTTGTACTGGACTTGAACCAGTGAACTTCGACTTGCTAAGCGTAATAGCGCGATGCTAGAGCATCGGGAAAGATAGTTTTGAAGTAGATGGTGGGTTGTACTGGCTTGAACTAGTGAACTTCGACTTGATAAGCGTAATAGCGCGATGCTAGAGCATCGGCAAGATAGTTTTGAAGTAGATTGTTGGTTGTACTGGCTTGAACCAGTGAACTTCGACTTGCTAAGCGTAATAGCGCGATGCTAGAGCATCGGGAAGATAGTTTTGAAGTAGATGGTGGGTTGTACTGGACTTGAACCAGTGACCCTCGCCTTGTAAGGGCGATGCTCTCCCAACTGAGCTAACAACCCGCATTAGGATTACGTTTTAGTAGATGGTGGGTTGTACTGGATTTTACCAATAAACCTCGCCTTGCTAAGGATAATAATGCGATGCAAGCATCGTTTTCCTTAACTCCATCAAGATGATGGTGGGTTGTACTGGACTTGAACCAGTGACCCTCGCCTTGTAAGGGCGATGCTCTCCCAACTGAG
>NZ_PQCE01000089.1:0-252 GCF_002964725.1 Pseudoalteromonas sp. T1lg76 | reverse complement strand
AAATTCATCCATGAAGCTTGGTTACATCGCGCATCCATGCGCTCACCTCGCTAAGCTGCGAAGCATTGCTTCGGTCTTGCTCGCCTATGTACATAGCGAGCAACACAGAGCAGGATGCGTTTAGATGAACCCGTAGGGCAGCGCTTGTAGCGCATTTCTACCGTGTTGTTACATGTTTATGTAGAATAACTACACCACACATGTGCCGCCTTGTATAAATACACTACAAACTGCTGCAGAAACAAACAACAA
>NZ_PQCE01000088.1:0-203 GCF_002964725.1 Pseudoalteromonas sp. T1lg76 | reverse complement strand
TATTGCACAATGGGCGCAAGCCTGATGCAGCCATGCCGCGTGTGTGAAGAAGGCCTTCGGGTTGTAAAGCACTTTCAGTAAGGAGGAAAGGTTAGTAGTTAATACCTGCTAGCTGTGACGTTACTTACAGAAGAAGCACCGGCTAACTCCGTGCCAGCAGCCGCGGTAATACGGAGGGTGCGAGCGTTAATCGGAATTACTGG
>NZ_PQCE01000087.1:0-252 GCF_002964725.1 Pseudoalteromonas sp. T1lg76 | reverse complement strand
CACATGGCAAATGCCACACTATCATCGACGCTGTTTCGTTTCACTACTGAGTTCGGCATGGGGTCAGGTGGTTCCAAAACGCTATGGTCGCCAAGCAAAAACTTGTAAATTCTTTTTTTGCTCTAAAAAACCCGGCTCTTTGAGCCGGGCTTTCTTAAATAGGGCCCTGACGATGTTCTACTTTCACATGGCAAATGCCACACTATCATCGACGCTGTTTCGTTTCACTACTGAGTTCGGCATGGGGTCAGG
>NZ_PQCE01000086.1:0-218 GCF_002964725.1 Pseudoalteromonas sp. T1lg76 | reverse complement strand
ATGAAGCTTGGTTACATCGCGCATCCATGCGCTCACCTCGCTAGGCTGCGAAGCATTGCTTCGGTCTTGCTCGCCTATGTACATAGCGAGCAACACAGAGCAGGATGCGTTTAGATGAACCCATAGGGCAGCGCTTGCAGCGCATTTCTACTGTGTTGTTACATGTTTATGTAGAACAACTACACCACACATGTACCGCCTTGTATAAATTCGCTACA
>NZ_PQCE01000015.1:0-132376 GCF_002964725.1 Pseudoalteromonas sp. T1lg76 | reverse complement strand
TGGCCCGCGCAGCAACAGGGGTTGTGGCAGTATAAAGCCGAGGTTCAGTTACCCGCCATATACTCCCTCACTCATGCGCACACAGGCGAATTAGTCGTAGATACCCAGCTGGAATTACAAACGTTACGCAGCTCGCGTCGACGCTTACGTTCCGTGTGGAGTTTTTTTTAATTCAGGAGTTGGCCCATGGCGAACATACTCTTAGTCGAAGACGATCTGGCTCTACAGGAGCTAACCCGGGACTACTTACAACAGAATAATCTCAATGTGGCAGTATTATCTCGCGGTGACGAGGTAATGGATTATGTGCAAAAGAATCAAGTGGACTTGATGATTTTAGACGTAATGCTGCCGGGCAAAGATGGCTTTGCCGTATGCCGCGAAGTGCGTGATAAGTATTCTTTCCCTATTTTGATGCTGACCGCCAAGGGTGAAGACTTCGATCAGGTGATCGGTCTGGAATTGGGCGCCGATGATTATGTGATCAAACCGGCAGAGCCCAGAGTACTGTTGGCACGTATTACCGCCTTATTACGCCGTACCCAAGAGCAAGATAAAGTGGTGCAAAGCGTCACCTTCGGCGAGCTGAAAATCGATAAAAACAGCCGTATCGTTACCTTAAAAGGCGGTGAGATCACCCTTACTTCCCATGAGTTTGAGCTTTTATGGTTGCTTGCCAGCAATGCCGGTGAGGTGTTAAGCCGTGAATATGTGCATGAGCAAATGATTGGCCGCCAATACGATGGCTTAGATCGCACCGTGGATGTGCGTATTTCGCGGCTGCGTAAAAAACTCGGCGATAACAGTGATAAACCCTATAAAATCAAGACGGTTTGGGGTCAAGGTTATCTCTTTGTCAGCGACGCCTGGAGTGAATAACTAGCTTGGGCAAACTCTTTGTCAGCCTTTACTTATATATTATTGTTTCTCTGGTCATAGTGACCGGGGCCATAGAAAGGCTATGGCCCACAGAGGAGCAGTCGACACCCTTGGCGATGGAGTTGGGCAACAATTTTAAAGCCCTGGCGCAAAGCGATCTCGGTCGTCAGTATATTAATAGTCAATACCCCATGCGTTTGTTGCAGCGCAGTGATATCTCCCTCCCGAACGAGCTTGAGCAGCGTCTTGAACAGGCGCAGGCCGTGCATGTTTTCAATGCCGAAGAGCATTTGCTCTGGTATGTACCCCTTGATGGTCAAGAGTTATTACAAATAGGCCCAGTAGAATTGCCTAAGGCCCCAGGCGAGAACTTTGTCGGCCCTTATTTGCTGGTATTGCTGGTGGTTGGCGCACCGGTAGGGCTTTGGAGTCTAATGCTGTGGCGCGATTTTAATAAACTCGTGAAACTTGTGCTCAGGTGGATGGCCGCACCGATATTAATGTCAGCGGAATGGGTCGCTCCTTCTTATTACCCATCACCGATGCCTTGCAGGTGATGCAGCAGCGCATTCATAGCCTGCTTAACGCTCAGCGTGAGCTTACATCATCCGTTTCTCATGAATTTCGCACGCCCCTGGCACGGCTTAAGTTTGCTCTGGCCATGCTAGAGCAGGGCAGCGACGAAAAGCAGCAAAAGTATATGCAGTCCATGACCTCGGATATTACCGAGCTGGAAAATTTAGTCAGCGAAATGCTCCACTACGCACGCTTAGATGCACAGAGACCGACCTTGGCGCTGGAACTGGTCGACCTTAATGAGCTGGTCGATAGCATGGTGGAAAAACTGAACTTTGACAGCAAGGTGCATATAGAGGTGCTGCACGAGCAACCTAACCTGTATCGCTGCGATCCGCACTTTTTAGCCCGCGCCCTGCAAAACCTGCTCGGCAATGCCATCAAGCATGCCCGCCATCATATTCAGGTGCGCATTTGTTCCAACGAGGAGCAATGCGATGTTTACATTGAGGATGATGGCGCCGGTATCGCGGAATCAAAACGGGCCGATATCTTTAAACCCTTTATTCGTCTCGACCAAAGCCGTGCCAAAAGCACTGGCGGCTATGGCCTAGGCTTGGCCATAACGGCAAAAATAGTGCAGTGGCACCAGGGTAAAATCAGTGTTGATAGCAGCGCCTTAGGCGGTGCTAAGTTCGTTATGTCACTGCCGCAAAACAAGTCAAAGCTCAATTAGTTCCTACTTCTTTAACAGGTGTTATCAAAACTAATAACTTAATTTAAATAAATTAATAAATGATATTGATTGTTATTTGCGTATCGTTATAATGTGCCCCTAATTACAAACAAGAATGATTATTATCTACCTTGGGATGACAACATGAACTTGCGCAAATCTCTACTGACTACCGCTGTACTAGCAGCAACCTTAGGCCTGACCGCATGTGGCGGTGGCTCTGGCTCGGATAACGAGGGCACGACTCCTCCACCGGTAAACAAAGCTCCTACAGATATTGCTGTTTCAAAAAGCTTGGTCAATGATGACCAGGTAGGTTTTGTGGTAGGGACACTAAACGCAACGGATGACAGCACATCGGGTTTAACCTTCAAACTCGCGGCCGATGAAGCCTTGTTTGAAATTGTTGATGGCACCACGCTAAAGCTAAAAGAGGGCATCGCCCTTAACTTTGAGCAGCAAAGCGATGCCAAGGTGACAGTGACGGTAACAGACGCAGGTGGCTTAACCTTTAGCAAAGAATTGACCATCAGCGTTGACGATGTTGAAGCTCAAGATGGCGTAAACATCTATGAGTTTGCTTCTAAACTGGGTGCTGGTTCTTCGGTCTCTTACAGCGGCCAGATCGCTCGCCACGCATTATCTGCGGAAATTAAACACTATATCGGTCAGTTAACAGATGACTATGTAACTACTAATAGCCTTACGGGTGCCATGGTAAAAGCGCGTTTGCATGCTCTTTGGGGTGACGTTGACGGTTCATACGAGGTAGTAAAGGATGACAGCCTAAGCTTCCTTGGTGATATCGACACCGTACAGCACTCATTTGCGGATATTTCCTCTTCGGGCAAAGAGCTTAGTCTAAAAATTGCAGGTAAAGACAGCCTGGACAAAATGCACAAAGCCTGGCAGGAAGAAGGTAACTTCCTGGGTTGGAATGATTTCGGCACACAAGCAAAGACGCCTGAAGGTTTGATCTTCCATTACTTTGATCTATTGGCCGCCAATATCGATAAATACAACGGCGGTGAAAT
Source organism: Pseudoalteromonas sp. T1lg76 (assembly GCF_002964725.1). Lineage (NCBI taxonomy): Bacteria > Pseudomonadati > Pseudomonadota > Gammaproteobacteria > Alteromonadales > Pseudoalteromonadaceae > Pseudoalteromonas > Pseudoalteromonas sp. T1lg76. Next base: position 129,211 of record NZ_PQCE01000015.1, on the reverse strand, counting down.
GCTGGTCGACCCTGATGGCAACAGCATCACCAAGCTTTATATCACTGAATCGGGCTTAGATTTAAACCAGCTTATTCAAAAGCACACCCTTGGCGCCCTGATGTTTTCGCAAGGTACCGATGACTACCTGGAAGAAAGCATAGGTTTTAACACGGACTCAGTAGATAACATCAACGGTGATCTGTACACCACGCTCGAGCACCACTTCGATGAAGGCTTCGGTTACTTCGGTGCGGCGCGCAACTACTTGGAATACAGCGATGATGAGCTTGCTGGTAAAGGCGGTCGCGAGGCCTTCGCCTCAGGGTATAACGACTATTCTGGCGATGGTCAGATCAACCTTAACTCAGAATATAACTGGGGTAACTCGACCAATGCCGCCAAGCGTGACCGTGGCGCCACGGTAACCACGGACTTCTCGGCGGCGGCCATGAATGCCTTTATCGCTGGTCGTAAGATTATCAACGACAACGTAGGCGCTAATCTTAACGCCGAGCAAATGGATGCCCTAAAAGTACAGCGTGATATCGCCGTCGCCAACTGGGAAAACGCCATTGCCGCTACCGTTGTACACTACATCAACGAGACTCACGCTGACTTAGACACGATTGCCGCTGGTATTGCTGTGGATCCAGAGGATAGTTATACAGCTGAGGACTTCGCTAACCTGGCCAAGCATTTCTCGGAAATGAAGGGCTTTGCCATGAACTTTCAGTTCAGCCCATTCTCGCCGTTTAATGCCGAAGCCAATGAAGGTAAATTTGCCCAGTTGCACACTCTGCTAGGCGATATGCCGGTAGTGACAGATGCTGCAGCCATTGCCGCATATCAGGCCAACTTAATGGCGGCCCGTGACTTACTGCAAAACATCTACGGCTTTAACGCCGACAATGTTGCTAACTGGTAAGCAATGAAACAAGGCAACACGCCAACATAATAACTTTAAAGGCTAGTCGCGAGCATATTCGCGCCTGGCCTTTTGTCGTTTTCAGCACCTCCCAGCAACTGGGAGTTTGGCTAAATAGGATGAAATATGATTACTGCGAATTTTCGCGTTAAAACCCTGGCACTCGCCTTGACCCTGGCCCTGGTAGGCTGTGGCGAGAGCACTTCAAGCTCACAGGGCGAAGGCTTTAATAACGGCGGCGATCAAGGGGTGATCACCAACCCGACCACTTTCGATGAAGCGGCGCTGGTTGCCAGTCTGGTCGATAATGTAATTACCCCGGCTTACAGCCTGTTTTATACCCAGGCGCAAGCTCAGCGCACTGCCATTGCCGATTACTGCACCCTTGAACAGGCGAGCATAGAAAGCAGCTCGGAGCAGGCGTTAGCGGCGATGAGCACGGCGCAAAATGCCTGGTTAGATACCATGGGTGCTTGGCAGCAGGTGGAAGTGATGCAAATGGGGCCACTACTTAGCAACAGTGGCGAATTGCGTAATCGCATCTATTCATGGCCGGCGATCAGCCGTTGCGGCATCGACCAGGATGTGGCCTATCACAAGGATGGAGTGATTAATCTGGACCCTAACCGTCCTTACGATATCAGCACCCGTACCGCCACTCGCCGCGGTTTGTTTGCGCTGCAGCATGTGCTGTTTAACACCCAGTACGACCATCACTGTAGCATCGCCAATGAGGCGCTGGCCGATTGGAATAGTTTACCCGAGCTTGAGCGCAAGGTGGCGCGCTGCGAATATGCGGTTACCGCCGCAGACGACCTGATCGTATCCGCCGAGGAGTTACTCAATAAATGGCAAGGCGACAACGGTTTTGCGGCGCAGTTGAAAAGCGCCGGTGAGCCTAACTCTCAGTTTGAAAACGCCCACGTTGCCTTAAACCATATCTCCGATGCCATGTTCTACCTGACCGAAATGGTCAAGGATAAGAAGCTGGCCGAGCCTATCGGTATTTTACCTAACTCATGCGGCACCTCTGCCTGTGCCGAGGACGTGGAAAGCCTGGATGCAAAAAGCTCGCTTGCAAATATTCAGGCTAACCTCTTGGCGTTTGAAGCCCTGTTAGTAGGTCAGCAGCAAGGCCAGGAGGCCTTGGTGGGTTTTGACGATTATCTGGATGAAGAGCAGGCGACGGCTACCAAGGAGCGCATGTTATTGGCCATTAGCGAGACCAAGGCAGCGATAGCCGCCATCGACTCGAGCCTGGCCAGCGCGCTTATCGACAATGAACAGCAGGTACGTGACGTTCATACCAAGGTGAAGGCCATCACAGATGAGCTGAAAAACGACTTTATTAACGAACTTGCTCTTGAGCTTCCGGCTACTTCTGCCGGCGATAACGACTAAGGAAGACCATGAACTACAGTAAATTAGCCTTAGCCGTAAGCATCGCGGCGCTGGGATTTAACGCAGCTGCCGACGAAAAAAAATCGCTTGAGCATATTCAAATTATCAGCCACCACGACAAGCTGCGCACCGAAGCCGGATCCGCGACTTTGATCGGTGAAGAACAACTCGAAGAGTTCGAATTTGATGATATTCACCGCGTCCTGTCACAGGTGCCTGGCGTCAATATTCGTGAAGAAGACGGCTTTGGTCTGCGCCCGAATATCGGCTTTCGTGGCGTGACTCCTGAGCGCAGTAAGAAGATCACCATCTTAGAAGACGGCGTATTAATAGGCCCCGCGCCTTATTCGGCGCCGGCTGCCTACTACTTCCCGGTAACCACCCGCATGACCGCGGTGGAAGTATTTAAAGGCCCTGCGGCCATTAAATATGGTCCCCAAACAGTGGCCGGTACCCTAAACCTGGTTAGCCGTCAGGTGCCTGATTATGCCACCGGTGGTATCGACCTAGCCGTGGGCGGCGATGGTTACAACAAGGCCCATGGTTATTACGGCGACCGTCAGGGTAACTTTGGCTTCTTGGTTGAAGGGTTGCACCTGGAGAGTGATGGCTTTAAGGAGCTTGATGGCGGCGGCGACACTGGTTTTGAAAAAGACGACTTCTTGGTGAAGCTTGACTATCAGCTTGATGGCGAACGTTTTGATCAGCGTTTTGAGCTTAAGCTCTCTTATGCCGATGAATTGTCGGACGAAACCTACTTAGGCCTAACCGACAGCGATTATGCACAAAATCCATACCGTCGTTATGCGGCGTCGCAACCGGCGCAAATGGATACAGAGCACACCCAGGTGATGTTCACCCATCAGCTTAGTGGCCAAGACTTTGATTTGACCACGCGTGTCTATCGTAATGATTATGAGCGAGCCTGGCTTAAGCTTAACGGCGTTGGCAACACCAGTGCCAGCCTCTCCGATATTCTCGCCAGCCCGGATGTGTATGAAGAGCAGTATCAGGTGATCACTGGTCAACGTGACTCCGTGCTTGCCGGTGAAACCACCTATTACCTAAGCATGGGCACCAATGATCGCGAATACTATTCCCAGGGTATTCAGGTCGATGGTAATTGGCGCACGGCTTTGTTTGGCATGGATCACAAGGTCTCCTTTGGGGTGCGTTTCCATCAGGACGAAATAGAACGTAACCATTTTGAAGACACCTATGCCATGGTGGATGGCTTTAATACCAAGGTTGCCGATACTCGTCACTTCACCACCGAGAATACCGAATCGACCGATGCCTGGTCGGTTTACCTGGAAGATCAGGTGACACTAGGCCAGCTTACTCTGGGCCTGGGCGTACGCGGTGAATTGATGGATATGGAGTACCAAAACGACAAGCCGGATTTCGCCGATGACTATCAGCAAAAGACCACTCGCATCTGGCTTCCGGGTGTAAGCGGTTTTTATCAGTTGAATGAAGACAGTGGCTTGTTATTCGGTGTGCATCAGGGCTTTGTGCCGTCGAGCCCTGCGGCTCCCGTACGTGCCGGTGAAGATGACTTTGAGAAAAGCGTTAACTACGAGTTCGGTGGCCGTTTTAACGATGGCGTGACCCGCTTTGAAGTGATCGGCTTCTTTAACGATTATTCGAATTTGATCGAAAGCTGTGGTCAATCAAACTGTGGTTCTCAAGGCCAGCTTGACCGTGAATTTAGCGGCGGTGAAGTGGATGTATGGGGTGTTGAGTCGCAATTGGCGCAAACCTATCCGCTGAATCTGCATCTGGATATCCCCATGAGTCTGACTTACACCTACACGCAAAGTGAATTCAAAGAAGAGCTGTTCTCCGAATTCGTGCAGTGGGGCCATATTCGTAAGGGCGATCGTCTGCCTTATTTGCCAACACACCAGGCTACTTTAAGCATTGGTTTGGCACATCAGGATTGGGCGCTGGATATGCTGGTTAAGTATGTCAGCGATATGCCTGAGACCGCAGGTGTAGGTTATGAGGGCTTTGAACTGGCTCTGGCCGGGGAAGAAGTACCAGCCACGACAGTGGTGGATCTGGCTGCTCATTATGAGCTCGGTCAATACGGCCGCTTATATGCCAAGGTTGATAATTTGTTCGATCAGGATAAGATCATCAGCCGCCGTCCGTACGGTGCTCGCCCTGGCAAGCCACGTACTTTATCGATTGGCTACAAGTATCAGTTTTAATACCAATTCTGTTAAGTATGTAACTATTTAAGTGAATTGGTATATTTAGGAAAGGGTCATGATCGAGACAATTTGGCAAAGTATTGCACAAACGCCTGATTATCTTTTTGATGCCAATAAACGTATTTTTATTGGTTATATCATCATGGCCCTGCTATTAGCCCTGTTTGTTTATGCCAAGCGTCAAGGCAAAGCCTCGCCGCGTGGTTTTTTGCGCTATGTGTTTGCAAAAAAGATCTGGTGGGCCCCCAGTGCCCGCCAAGACTACCAACTCTGGATTTACAACCGTATCCTCAAGGCCTTGCTTTTCGCTCCTGTGGTTCTGACCATGGTGCCAGTGGCTCTGGGCACCACCGAGGTGCTTGAAGCCATATTTGGCAAGCCCAGGCCATTTGCGTTAAGCGAGACAAGTGTGGTGGTTATCTTTACCATCTTGTTGTTTTTGGCCGATGATTTCTCGCGCTTTATTCTGCATTATGCCCTGCATAAGATCCCCTTTTTATGGCACTACCATAAGGTTCATCATTCCGCCAAGGTGCTGACACCTTTTACCATTTATCGCTCGCATCCGCTGGAAAGCTATCTCTATGCCTGTCGTATGGCCTTGTCGCAAGGTCTAGTGGTGGGGCTGTGCTACTACCTTTTTGGTAATACCTTGTCGATGTTCGATATTCTCGGTGCCAACGTCTTTGTTTTTGCCTTTAATGCCATGGGCTCAAACCTACGGCATTCCCATGTCTGGCTGAGTTGGGGCAAGGGCGTGGAAAAATGGTTTATTAGCCCGGCCCAACATCAAATTCATCACAGTGACAATCCGGCTCATTTTGATACTAACCTAGGCTCGGCTCTGGCAATTTGGGACAGACTGTTTGGCACCCTGATCCGCGCCGATGAAGTGGGTAAAATCAATATCGGCGTTGGTCAATACGATGCCGGACACAATTCTATTTGGGCCATTTATAGCAAGCCCTTTGTAGACTCTTTTGCCACTTTAGTGCCGCAACGATTCAAGAGCAAGGCGCAAAAACAGCCAGAAGCCTAGCTAATCGCTATTGGTTAATTTAGGGTGGAGTATGGGGAAATAGGCTGGCGACGGGCATTGCCAGCCTATTAAAGTGAGGGAATAGGCCCTCATAAACTAGTGATATGTTTTGGCTTTGGCAAAACCCATTTCTTTGAGTTTACCGATTAAATCTGGGTCGTCTAAACGCGTCGGCGTGCTCTTTGTACGCATTGCATGATCTTTAGGCACCTGATAAACATCCAGCATCTTCTGGAATAACACGTAGCGCATGTACTGAGGTGTCACCCCCGCATCTTGAAGAGAATCAAGCTGTAACTGCACGTCTTGCAACTGTTGTGCATCTGGCTCCTGTAATGTCGTCATCTTTTTGTTGATGGACATACCACCTCCTACCTGGGTACTGCGCAAAAACCTTCCTTAATGCTGGCGTAAGTGAACTCAAATTTTGTGTTAAAAATAGAGACTTATATCAGCCTGGAAATTAAGTGTACTCCTTTTTTGAGTGCTATGACCAGTTGCCGTGTAAAGCTTTGTAAATAGGGTGAGAATGAGCGCAGGCTGATGTGATGAGTTCGCAGAAATATGGTGATAACTCAAGAGCCTGAGTTATCACCTGTGAACATGAGTAGAGTTAGCTAAGGGCGATTTTTTCCTTAACGTGCTCGGCAAAACCGCTACCTGCTTCCAGGTAGAAGTTATAGGTAGAGTCGACGCCAAGCTCGCGCAATTCTTTTTGTTGATCCGGGTAGTTGGCAATGGCGGTCACCTGGCCCTGATAGCCCGAGACCTTGAGTTGCTGTAGCGCGAAGATATTTTGATTGTGTTTAGGCATGGCCAACATAACCATCTCCACCTGGGAGTGGTTCAGCCGTTGCCAAAAATCCGGATCCGTGGCATCGGCTGTCAGGGCGCGGCGTCCACGTTTAACATGGCGAGCTACCACTTCCGGTTTAATATCGATGCCGGCCACCGCATCGGGGAAACTGCTGGCTATGGTTTCGTAGGCACCGGTTCCTATACGGCCCATGCCGAAGATCACAATACGGGTGTTGTGCAGGTTAACCGGCAACTCTTCCTCAAGGCGAGTATCGCTTTCAAAACGCAGTAGCCAGTTTTCCATACGTACATAGATATCGTTGGCGCGGCCATTTAGAGGCGAGGCAATGATAAAGGTGATGGCCACCGCTGTAGCCACAACCGCCAGCCATTGCGAAGACACCCAGCCAGTGCTGGCGGCAACGGCGCAGACTATCAGGCCAAATTCACTGTAATTGGCAAGGGTAAAGGCGCTAAGCAAAGAGGTACGGGCGCGCAGGCGCACCGAATTGGTCAAAATATAATAAAGCGCTACCTTGATCCCGAGTACTGAAACAATCAGCAAGGCGGCGACCAGGGCATTAAAGCTTAGCTCGGCGTTTAAGCCTATGGTGAGGAAAAAGCCGACGAGCAGGATGTCCTTAAAGCTCAATAAGGACTTGGCTAATTCGCTGGCCTTTTTATGGCTGGCAAACATCATGCCCAGGATCAATGCGCCCAGATCACCCTTAATACCGGCAAACTCAAAGGCTTGATAACCCGCGACCAGGGCGAAGAAAAAACCGAATAGCGGCAGCAGTTCGCCGTGTTTTGAGCGGTTGAGGATCCAAAACATAACCGGGCGAAACAGTGGCAACAATACCAGCAGGGCAAGAGCCCAATAGTTAGGTAGCTTGCCGGTGCTGGCGACTAAAAAAAGCACCGCAAAAATATCCTGCATAACCAAGATACCGATGGAAATTTTACCGTGCAGGCTGGCCATTTCACCGCGGTCTTCCAAGACCTTAACGGCAAAAACCGTGCTTGAGAAACTAAAGGCAAAGCCCAGCAATAAGGCGGTTTGCCAGTTTAATTCCACAAACAGCGGTAGGGCAAAGATACCCAGCAGCAGTAAAAAGCCGCCAAACAGTGCCGTGCTAAGGACTATATGCGCCGTTGCAGGGGCCCAGACCTGTACCTTCATCAAGCTAGAGACTTTCAGTTTAAGGCCGATACTAAAAAGCAGCAGGGTGATCCCCAAACTGGCAATACTGTTTAGTAATTCAGTGGTTTTATAGCCGGCGAAATGCAAGACGAAGCCGGCAATTAAAAAGCCTACCATGGGCGGCAGTTTTACCTGGTAGGCGGCGAAACCGCAAACAAAAGCAACGGCGAAAAAGATGAGTTCCATAGATTTCTTTTTATAGTCAATATGCTAACAGTGTAGCGAAAGCCAGGCTTGATGAAAATATGCGACTTTATAGTTCGTTAGCCCATTACGGGCAAAAATTTGATTATACCAATTCTGTTAAGTATGTGAGCAGAGATAGCGCTGGATAAATGATGTGATAACAAGGCGGAATTTTTCTTATGTAATTCTACATAGAAAAATTCCAACGCCGTTAGCATGATATTTAGCCCGCTAGAATGATTAGCTATTTAAGTGAATTGGTATTATTTTCCGCTAACCTAAACTTTTCACTGACAAGGTCATAAAAATGTGGTTAAGATGCGACAAAAGGATCTTAAAACAGGAGTAGTTATGTTTAAAAAAATCCTGGCTTCAGTTGGTATTGGTGCGGCTAAAGTAGACACAGTGCTACAAACCGAGCATTTGCACCCTGGACAAAAATTTCATGCCGAAATCATCATTCAAGGCGGTGATGTCGAACAAGATATTTCTGGTCTGGAATTGGCATTAATGACTCGCGTCAAAGTAGAAGCGGATGACGGTGCCTACTTTGCCAACCATGTTATTGATAAATGGCGGGTGAGTGAAAAGCTGACCCTGCAACCGGGTGAAGAGCACCGTATTCCGTTTGAGGCAAGACTGCATTCGGAAACGCCGATCACCGAATTTAGTGCCGGTTATAACCAGACTCAGGTGTGGATACAAACCGGTTTGAATATTGATTTGGCCCTTGATGCCAGCGACCGTGATGTGCTGCACATCTATCCTAATGAGGCGGTCAAAACCTGTATGCAGGCCATGGATAAGCTAGGCTTTTCCTTGGTTAAAGCCGACGTGGAAAAGGGTTATCTGCGCGCTCCTAGCTTTCAGTCGACCTCAGGTTGTTATCAGGAGTTGGAATACCGCCCGGGAAATCGCGGTATGTTCGGCATTCAGGAAGTGGAGCTGTCTTTTGTACCTGAGGCCCATAAAACTCATGTGCTGATTGAGCTTGACCGCGCATTTCGTGCTGACGGTTATATCGACCTCACCATAGAGCATGATCATGTGAATCTATCGCAGATTTGCGACCAGCTTGAGCGCTTAATTCACTGATAGCCCTCGGTTATTAATAAAAACTAATCGAAAGCCCGGCCTAGCTGGGCTTTTTTGTCAGAGCAACTGTCGGAGTAACCCATGAGTATTCTATGGCTGCATAAACATTTTAATGAGCTAAGCACTGATGAGCTCTTCACCCTGATGCGCGCCCGCGTTGATGTGTTTGTGGTTGAGCAAAACTGTCCTTACCCTGAGCTAGATGATGCTGATATCGCAGCGGATACACTGCATCTTTTGGGGTATCAAGACGGCCAGTTATGCGCATATGCCCGTTGTATAGGTAAAGGGGAAAAGGTAGCCATAGGGCGGGTGCTTTGCGTCAAGCAATGGCGTGGAAAGGGCCTTGCTAAGGCGCTGATGAAGGAGGCTCTGTCCCTGTGCCACAGTCACTGTCCCGAGCGCACCGTGGTGCTAAGCGCACAAACCTATTTGCTCGACTTTTATCGCAGCTTTGGTTTTCAAACTAAGGGCGAGCCTTATCTAGAAGACGGCATAGAGCATCAGGATATGGAGCTGTTATAAATGATGAAAGAGCCGGGTATTAAAGCTTTGGATTTAGGGCGCTTCATTTTTCCCGCATTTAATTGAAATCGTATAGATTAATTCTTTGGCCGCAAAAAAAAAGCGGAGCCTAGGCTCCGCTTTTTTTTTGCGGCTTTCACTATTGGTGTTCTCTTAGATTAGGGGTAGCTTTGGAAAGCCTGATCTATGTATGGGGCTAACGGTTCAAACGGCGTGTATTGGGTGTAGCCAAACGGGTCTTGATACTTGATCCTAAACTGGTGGTCAGTGAAGCCATCAGGGAATGTCTCAGTTTGAATCTCCAAATCAGCCGCTTTAAAGAATGAATATTCTTCGCTCGAAATGGGTGCAGGGATGTTAATTATTTTTTCTCCGTTGCCCATCCAGTTAACATTTATCTTAAAGCCTTCGCCATTGAACTCGTCAAACATGGCTCTTTGATACAAGGTGAGGGTCATGTCTTTATCATGGTAGCTGATGGTTTCGATATCGGCGACCGTCACCGGGGTGATATCGCTTAGGATACCGTTGGCGTTGAATATCATCAGGCCATGCGAGTAATTTAGTTCGTTCAGCTCATTGGTCATTTCCATGACCTGTAATTCGATAGTGAGGTTTCTGCCACCGCTAATTTTGTCAGATGCAAATACGGTGACTAGCACTTTACTGTACACCCAGGCATCGTTGACCATGGCTTTATATAGATCTGGGCCGTAGCCAGATTCTTTTTGAAAGCCTTTAACGACTAGGTTAGTGGCGTTTTCGAAAACAATTTCGAGTTCATCCAGTGATTGCTCGGGCGTATGAAGTGAGTTCGATGTTTTGACCTTTATTTTTTTTACCATGTTCAGGTCCAGGCCCGGGTAGGGCACTGATGAACTGGCGCTAGGGTAGTTGATTTCGTACTCTGCGGCCTTAGCATTGGAGCTTAGGCCCAGTGTAAGTACTAGGGTAGATAAAAAAACCATAATGGCTTTCATGTGCATTTCCTTGTTATGTACTTGTTAAATCAATGTGAAAGCAAATGGATGCTAGCATAGAAAAATAGGTACATCCCGTCCAATGAGCAATTAGCTTGTTTTATAAGGCATATTTAAGGAAAAGGGGTGATAAAAAAGGCCGCGAGTGCGGCCTTTTTAGGTATTACCTTGAATTAACGTAGCGAGTTGATAAACACCAGGGCGATACACACTGGGCATACAAACTTGATGTACCAGGGCCAAATCTTCCAGAACCAGCTATTGGCGGCTTCTGGGCAGCCGGATTGAATTTCTTTAAGCAGTGATGCACGGCTCCAGATCCAGCCAACAAAAACACAACACATTAAGCCTAATAGCGGTTGGCCAAAACGAGTGGTGATGGCGATCACTAAACCAAACAATTGTTCAAAGTTAAGCAATATGATGGTGCTTATTGAGCCGATGAAGGCGCCTATGGTCCAGGTCGCCGGTTTACGGTCAAGGCCAAATTTCTCCACCGTGTAAGACACCGGAGCTTCTAACATGGAAATAGAGGAGGTCAGGGCGGCAATACTCATTAGCGCGAAGAAGGCAAAACCCACAAACAGACCGGCGCTGCCCATGGTATCAAACAGGGCTGGCAATACCTGGAACACGAGTGTGTCTTCCGAGAGTAACTTACCCGCTTCGTCAAAGATTTGTACCCCTTGCTCCTGTGCCACATACATGGCCGGAATAATAAGTAGACCGGCAACGAAGGCGATAAACACATCGATAAGGGTTACCGAGGCGCCCAGAGTAACCAGGTTTTCTTGTTTAGAAATGTATGAGCCGTAAATGATCATGACACTGGTACCCAGTGACAGCGAGAAAAACGCCTGACCCAGGGCACTCACCAGCAGAGTAGGCTCAAAGATGGCGCTAAAGTCCGGTAGCAGGTAATTGCGCAGGCCTTCACTGGCACCGTCCTGGCTCATTACATAGGCGATCAACGCAAATAAAATGCCCAGCAAGGCCGGCATCAAGCGCTTTGACCACTTCTCTATGCCATTCTCAACGCCTTTACTGATGATCATCACGGTCAGCACGATAAAGCCGCCAGCAAAGAGTAAGTTACGGGTTAAGGATTGACTCGTCAGCCAGTTTGCTGCCTCTGGAGCACCCACCAGTTGGGCAACAGGCTCAGCGGTATAACTGATCATCCAACCGGCAACTATGGCATAAAAACTTAAAATCATGCCGGCACAGATAATGCCGCCAAAACCAACTAAGAATGCCAGTGGGTGTTGCCACTTATGCTTGGATACTTTTTTTAGCGAACTTACGGCATTGGCCTGACCATAACGGCCAACAACCAGCTCGGCCATTAATGCGGGATAGGCTAAACAGAAGGCTAGAACCAGATAAGCAAGCACAAAGGCGGCGCCACCATTGGAGGCGGTTTGAGTGGGAAAGCCCCAAATATTACCTAGTCCCACTGCCGAACCGGCAGCGGCCATTATAAAACCAAAACGGGAGCTAAACTCCCCACGCGACGCACTCATATTATTATATTTCTCTGTAGGTGAACTGCGCCCTAAATCTACTGTAATTTACGTGAAATAAAAAGCACAAAGCGGCAATTAGTACACTGTAGCCGGGGTAAAGCGCGCTATACGAACAATTTCCATGCTATCGGCGCAATGCCCGGTCTTAGGGCGACGCCGCCACATTAGCAATGTGCTGTGGGCTAGAGCGATGTAAACGCTGTGTTACATCGGCAGTATCAAGGTGAATTGTGCACCGCCTAATTTTGCCGATGAACCCACCTGCAGCTTGCCCTGATGCCACAACATCACCTTGTGGCAAATGGCCAGGCCCAAACCATAACCGTTTTGATTGCGATGCTTAGCGCTTTGATAAAAGGGCTTAAGCACAGCCGCGCGCTCTTGCGCTGGGACGCCTGGCCCATCATCGGCAATGCTGATGTGTAATTGCTGCGCTTCGGTGTAGGCGCTGATAACTATCTGGTTGTCGGCATAGCGCAGGGCATTGGTAAGAATATTATGGATACAGCGCGCCAACCAATGCAGGTCGGCCTGTACCATCAGCTGATGGGGGCAGTCTATGTGCACCTGTATGCCGCCTAGTTGGGGTAGTAACTGCTCACCTACCTCTTGTAAATAAGGGTAAAGCTCGGTGCGGCTGTAATTAAGTTCAATATTCTGTTGTTGCAGGGCGGCAAAACTGAGGTAGCTCTTAAGCATGGACTCCATGGTATCGAGATCTTTTTCCATGCGCGTCAGGTAGGCCTGCTTGCTTTGCTCATCTTCGCTGTCCATGGCGGCATCAAGGCCAAAGCGCAGACAGGCGATGGGGGTACGAATATCATGGGAGAGGCTCGATGCCATCAGTTTATTCTCCGCCAACAGCGCATTGATCTGCTCGGCCATGGAGTTAAAGCTGCGCTCAAGCTGTTGTGTATAGCTAAAACGGCTGCTGGCAATGCGGGTGTCGAGTTTGCCCTTGGCAAATCGTGTCGCGGCATTGGCCAAGGTGGTAATGCGCCGGGTCAGAGGTATTAGGGGTAACCACATGCACAGGCTAAAGCCGCAGTAAAACAGAACGGTGAGCAGTAGATCATGGTGAGAGCTGGCCGGTTTGGGTAACCGCATGGTGAGGTGATGGTCGGCCAGTTGTGGCGTGGAGCGTACCAAGTAAAGGCCCTCCTCATCGGCCAAGGTTAGCCCTTGCTCTTGATAAAACTGTTGGCGCAGTGGTGAGGGTAAGGCAAGGTCGCTATTGGCGGCATAGCCAATATTCAAGTTAAAGTGGCTGTTAAGCGTCGCCAGTTGCTGGCTTTGTTGCTCTGCGGGATAGCTGGCCAGGTAGGAAAGCATGCCGCTTAGGAGCGCTTGCTGCTGATTAAAATCATTGTGCTCATCGTTGTTGCTGGCGATGCCATCGATCAACCAGCTGAGCAGTACCACAGACAGCAGCGCCGTGGCCAATAAGGATAAGTAGAGCTTTTTCATTGCCGCCTCTTAGCCTGTGCGCCTAGTCGGCAGTATCCGCATGCCAGGCATCTTTAACTAATAAATAGCCCTTGCCCCAGATGGTTTTTATTCGTTGCGGCTGCTCGCCATTGCCATCAAAACGCTTGCGCAGCGCCGAAATCACCACATCTATGCTTCTATCTAAGCCGTCATATTCGCGACCCTTGATGGCCTTGAACACAGAGTCTCGGTCAACCACCTCACCGGCGTGGCGGGCAAGATAGGCCAGCAACGAAAATTCTGCATGAGAGAGTTCTACCGCTTGCTCGGCCAGGGTCACGCGGTGTGCCTGCATGTCTATATGCAATTGCCCCACTTTAATATGCATCGGCTCTGCGGATGGCTGAGAATCGTCGGCCATATCCCGTAAACTGGCCTTAATTCTGGCCAGCAATACGCGAGGACGGGCTGGCTTGGCGATATAATCGCTGGCACCGACTTCTAACCCTATTACCTCGTCGAGCTCATCATCGCGGGCGGTCAGCATAATAATGGGTTGCTGATAAAACTGACGTAATCGGGTGCACACGCTAATGCCGTCGAGACCGGGCAGCATAATATCGAGTAAGATTAAATCTGGATTGTGTTCGCGCACATAGGCTTCGACCTCGTTGCCCTTGTCGCACAGACCCACGCGATAGCCGTTTTGAGCAAGAAACTCAAGCATCCACTCGCTCAGCGAAGGGTCGTCTTCGACCACTAAAATAAGGGGTTGCTGACTCATTAAAATAACCTCCATCGCCTTTTCTTCTGGCCGCTGGTGTACACCCACTGCACTCGTACCTCGGTGCGGGCGAGCACTTTGCCCGTAGTGACATGAAATAATTCAAAACCCTGCGCCGTCTTGCTGGCGAATTCAAACACCAGTTTGCCTTGTTGTTGCTGTTGCCAACAATGCAGGGGCTTAGTGGCTTGGTTTTGGCGAATACAGTAGCGCTCTTCGTTGTCCACCTGCCAATTCAGGGTGATATCGGAATAACAGGTGCGCCCCTGGCGCAGTGCCACACAGGTGTTTGGCGTGCTGAGCAAGGTGGGTAGTTCGGCGGACAACGCCTCGGGCTGCGCCGCCCAGCTTGGCAGGGCAAACATTAAACTAAGGCTGGCGCTGAGTCTAAAAAACATAGCGTACGCCTACCTTGGCCTTATGCTGGTATTGTTGAGAAATTATCGGGCTGTCGCTTATTTCAGAGGAAAATAAGGTGGAGAGCCAGCCGGCTAAAAACACCCAGTTTTGTGATAAGGGATGCTCGGCGTGAAATTCCAGCACCAGGGATTGGGATGCGTGGGCCTGGTAGATGGGGCGCTGCGCGGTGGCCTCATGGGCGTCGATACCAAAGTAATAATCGGTGAAATCGCCGCCATAATGGTTAAAACCCAGACCTGTGCGCATCTCCCAATTTCGATACCGGCTGATACGGGTTAAGAAGCTGCTGAAAATCCATGAGTTATGAGTGCCGGTAACATCATGCATCAGCTCAAATGACAGTTGCATGTCGTCAAAACGGCGCGATAATCTCAGCCCTACATCGAAATCATAGTGGCGGCGGTCGATACCGGCGAGCTCATCTACTACATCCCTGTCATAGATTTTCAAGCCGGTTTCATCGAATCCAGCTTGCACATTGGTACCGACAATATCCAGGCCCCAGTCGAACTTATCGACCAGCGAATAGCCTATGACCATGCCGCCGCTTAACTGGCTATGGTCTATATCCAGATAGAAGTTGTTATAGCTGATCACCAGATTTAAATCCGGCTCAATACCGTCATCGTAGGAGTCGAGACCAACCAGATAGGAGTCTTCGATATAATAACCGGCGCCTATGCTCCAATCCCAATTAAAGCCTGGTTGAGGCTCCAAACGGTTGTCTGAATAATAACGGTTGGTCGCCAAACTAGGTTGGCTTATAAGCAAAAACAGCAGGGCGAGTAGGGTACGAATTGGCATGGCTTCAGGCTTTTTATTTTATAGTAGGTTGCTTGGGCGCCGAAAACTGTAAGAAATTGTAGATGGGCTCACCGGCGGTGTACCGGTAAGCCCAGTCGATCAGTTGATATTGATCTTCTCCAGCAAAATACCGCTGAGGTAGTAGTGCAGATCCGGTACTAAGGCACTCACCTCGGTGTCGTTACAGGACCCGGCGATTTTTTCCAGTGCCGAGATTTTACTCAGGACCTGATAGCGAGGCGCTTTAGGCGCCGGCTTGTCGCCACGTTCGGCGAGCGCATCCGGTGAGTTGTGAGTTTGCACAAACTCCTGAACCTGCTCCAAATTATCTATGTAATCGCTGATTGTCAGTTGATAACGCAAGGGATTGCGTTGAAAGCTGGCGGTATCAATGGATGATTTGGCAAACCACACCACATCCTTGGAAGCTCGGTGGAAGAGTTTCATACTGACTGAGCCGGAAATATTGCTACATTGGCGTACGGCGAATTCTTCAATAAGACTACCATCGCCGAGGATATGGCTATTGCTCAGGCGATAATCCACCTTGTCGGCCTCACTAATATCCAGCTGATTAATGCTAAGAATATAGTCCGCCTGTTTGGCGTCATTGATCACCGCAAGGGATTTATCGTTGAAAATGGCCACCAGGCGATCGCGTAGGCGCTCTGTCAGTGCTACTTGCTCGCTTTCGATTACCACGCTTTGTCCGCGTTTAACAGGGTGAGCCGGAAGCTGCACCGACTTGACCCTAGGTTGCTGATGGTCAACCTGGTATTCGAGAACATAGGTGCGCTCACTAAGACTCGGCTTTGTTGGCATAGCAACCCTTTGCGCCTGTTGCAAAGAAGTCGTTTGTAAGCTGCTACAGCCGCTGAGCAAAATTGCCGAGCCAAGCAGTGCCAGTGCTAAAGAATTCTTCATCATACTATTTATAACTCTTAGTTTCCCTTGTCGCTGCGCTTAGGCACCCATACTTGAGTACACCCACACAGCATTGTACGTGAGTTTAACCCAAAGTTCATGATAATATTTACCCAATCTGAACTGTTATCGCTAAAACAACAATAATGAAAACCAAGAGTTTAGTTGCTTCTTTCTGTCTTATCTTCAGTACCTTATTGCCTGCTTATGGAGCTTCCATAGGCGCCGATGCGTATCAATGGCACGGCTTTGTTGACTCTTATGTTGCCGATTTAGAGCGTCAGCTTAAACAAAAGCGTGTGCCTGGGGCCGCCTTGTCGATAGTGCATCCGGATTATCCTTCCATTGCCTTGGGTTTTGGTAAAACCAAAATAAGAAAAGGGCGCCAAGTTGATGTGAATACGCGTTTTCGCCTTGCTTCGGTGTCGAAAACCTTTGCTGGCTCGCTGGCTGCCAAGTTGGCCGAGCAAGGGGTTATAGAGCTGGATGCCCCTGTGCACCAATACATTCCTGAATTGCGTAGCACGGATTATAAAAATACCCTTAAGGTCTCGCATTTACTGAGTCACTCCAGCGGCCTGGTGCCCAATGCCTACGACAACCTAGTAGAATCACGCATGTCTTATCCGGATATTGTTGAAAAGCTGCTGAAAATTGAACCCGTGTGTGAACCGGGGGAATGTTATGGCTATCAGAATGTGATGTTTTCCCTGGTTGGCGATGTGATTGAGCGCGCCAGTGGTAAGGACTATGAGACCTGGGTGCGGGAAGATATTTTCGAGCCCTTACGTATGCGCCATGCGAGTCTAGGTTATGAGGGCATGATAGTGGATGAAAACTATGCCTATCCGCATGTGCGAGGACGCAAACGCTGGCATACCGCACGTTTAAAGAAAAACTATTACAAGGTGCTGCCGGCAGCGGGCGTCAATGCCAGTGCTGCGGATATGGTGCAATGGTTAAAGGCGCAATTGGGTATGTACCCGAGTGTGTTACCACCGGCGGCGCTACAAACTCAGGTTCAGCCTTATACCCTGACCACAAAAGAGCGTCGTCGCCGCATTTGGGGTGAGCATGTTAATCAGGCTCATTATGGTTTGGGCTGGCGTATCTACCAATATGATGATGAAACCATCTACTACCACAGTGGTTGGGTACAGGGTTATAGAACCGATATCGTGGTGATCCCACGCTTAAACGTCGGCTTTAGTCTTTTGCTTAATGCCGAAAGCGGTTTGATTAGTGAACTTACTACACAGTTTATCGACCAAGTACTGGCCTTGCCGCGCACCGCTTAGAACAGGGTACAAAAACAAAAAAGGTCAGCATTGCTGACCTTTTTTGGTATGAAGCGAGGTGATTAATTGCGTGGCAATTGAATCTTACGGTCTTCGCTTTGGCGGTACAGGGCAATGATATGGCCGATGCTTTGTACTTTATGGGCACCGGTTTCGCGTACGATAGCATCAAAAATCAGGGCCTTGGTCTCACGATCCGTGGTTGGCACCTTCACTTTGATCAATTCGTGAATATCCAAAGCACTGTCTATTTCGGCGATTACGCCCTCGGTTAGGCCATTGGCTCCCAGTAAAACCACAGGTTTCAGTGGGTGCGCAAGGGATTTCAGATACTGCTTTTGTTTATTGGATAGTTTCATAGATTTTATAAATTTTGCTGATTCGAGCTTGAATTACAGGTATTCTAACGCCATCTAGCAGATATTACTATTAAGTTACGTGTTAATTTATGACGAATAAAAAGCACTCGGCGAGCTCAAAGCGCTGGCTAAAAGAGCATTTTGACGATCATTATGTTCATGAGGCACAGAAACAGGGCTGGCGTTCGCGAGCGGTGTTCAAACTCGAAGAAATTCAGCAAAAAGATAAACTACTCAAACCCGGCATGGCGGTGGTGGACCTAGGTGCCGCTCCCGGTAGCTGGTCTCAGTACCTGGCACAGCAGGTGGGTGATAATGGCCAGGTGATTGCCTGTGATATTCTGCCCATGGACTCGCTGGCCGGTGTCGACTTCCTGCAAGGTGATTTCCGCGAAGAGGCAGTGCTTAACGCCTTGTTAGATCGTATCGATGGTAAAAACGTCGACGTGGTGTTTTCCGATATGGCGCCGAATATGAGCGGCAATATGAGCACGGATCAGGCCGGCAGCATGTATTTGGTCGAACTGGCACTGGATATGTGTCATCAGGTATTGAAGAAAAACGGCGCTTTTGCGGTCAAAGTATTCCAGGGGGAAGGTTTTGATCAGTTCGTGAAGGACGTGCGCGAGAGTTTCCGTACCGTAAAAATCCGTAAGCCCGATGCGTCAAGACCGCGCTCTCGCGAGGTATATATAGTAGCGACGGGTTACAAACTGTAGTACAGTTGTCGGGAAAAGTTGAACTTAATTAATTTAGATACAAGAGGTTAACACCTTGAGTGATATGGCAAAGAATTTAATACTCTGGCTTGTTATTGCCGTGGTTTTAATGTCTGTTTTTCAAAGCTTTAACGGCTCTGAAGGCGTTGACAGACAAACCAGTTACACCCAATTCGTAAAGGATGTGCGCAATGGTGCTGTACGTGAAGTCGTGATTGATCGCGGCACTGGCTCGATCACTGGCGTTAAGTCCAGCGGTGAGCGTTTCCAAACCACCATGCCAATGTATGACGAAGACCTGATGAATGACTTGTTGAAAAACGACGTCAACACTAAGGGTGTTCAGCCTGAAGAGCAGTCCCTGTTAGCCAGCATTTTCATTTCCTGGTTCCCTATGCTCCTGTTGATCGGCGTGTGGATCTTCTTTATGCGTCAGATGCAAGGCGGTGGCGGCAAGGGCGCTATGTCCTTCGGTAAGAGTAAAGCCCGCCTAATGAGCGAAGATCAGGTTAAAACCACCTTTGCCGATGTGGCCGGTTGTGATGAAGCCAAGGAAGATGTAACCGAGCTGGTTGATTTCTTGCGCGACCCGTCTAAATTCCAAAAACTTGGCGGTAGCATTCCTAAGGGCGTGTTGATGGTAGGTCCTCCTGGTACGGGTAAAACCTTGCTGGCCAAGGCCGTAGCCGGTGAAGCCAAAGTACCGTTTTTCACTATCTCAGGTTCTGATTTCGTCGAAATGTTCGTAGGTGTGGGTGCATCCCGTGTACGTGACATGTTCGAGCAAGCGAAAAAAGCAGCACCTTGTATCATCTTCATTGATGAAATCGATGCCGTTGGTCGCCAACGTGGTGCCGGCATGGGTGGTGGTCACGATGAGCGTGAGCAAACGCTTAACCAGATGTTGGTAGAGATGGATGGCTTTGAAGGTAATGAAGGCATTATCGTAATCGCTGCCACCAACCGCCCAGACGTACTGGATCCGGCGCTATTGCGTCCAGGTCGTTTCGACCGTCAAGTGGTGGTAGGCTTGCCGGATATTCGCGGTCGTGAACAAATTCTTAAGGTGCATATGCGCAAAGTACCTTTGGCAGATGATGTTGAAGCATCCGTGATTGCCCGTGGTACTCCTGGTTTCTCAGGCGCCGATTTGGCCAACCTGGTAAACGAAGCCGCTTTGTTTGCCGCTCGTGGTAACAAGCGCGTGGTGAGCATGGCCGAATTTGATGCCGCTAAAGACAAGATCATGATGGGTGCTGAGCGCAAGTCCATGGTGATGTCTGAGCAAGAAAAAGAAATGACTGCATACCATGAAGCAGGTCACGCCATTGTTGGCCGCATGGTGCCAGAGCATGACCCTGTATATAAAGTATCAATCATTCCGCGCGGTCGCGCCCTGGGTGTGACCATGTACTTGCCGGAGCAAGACCGTGTAAGTCACTCAAAAGAACACCTCGAATCTATGATTTCAAGCTTGTATGGCGGCCGTATTGCCGAAGCCTTGATTTACGGCGATGACAAGGTAACTACTGGTGCAAGTAATGACATTGAGCGCGCGACACAAATCGCACGCAAAATGGTTACACAGTGGGGTTTGAGCGCCAAAATGGGACCACTTCTTTATGCTGAAGAAGAAGGCGAAGTCTTTATGGGTCGCGGTGGTTCTCGCAGCATGAGTATGTCGGATGAGACAGCTAAAGCAATTGATGTAGAAGTGCGTGAACTCTCTGATCGCAACTACCAGCGTGCTGAACAAATCCTACGTGATAACATGGATATCCTGCATACCATGAAAGACGCGCTGATGAAGTACGAAACCATTGATGCCAAGCAAATTGATGACCTAATGGCGCGTCGTGAAGTTCGTCCACCGAGCGATGCCCATGACCGCAAAGCCACCAAGGCACAAGTGGCAGCAGAGCCTGACAAATCGGCCCCGGAGCAAGGCACTTCATCCGCACAAGATGAAAAGCCAGGCTCAGAAGAGGACAAGTAATAAATTCAAGCCCCAAAGATATTGGGGCTTTTCCTTCTTGTGGATCATCTTATCTATCTGCCCTCACTTAGCATTCGCCTAAGGGATCTGGGCTTTTTAATTTTAGGGAAGAGTAGCCATGTTATCTTTACCCCGAGGTCGCTTCCTCGACCTTAGCACCCCACAGGTGATGGGGATACTCAATGTCACGCCAGATTCCTTTTCTGACGGTGGTCAGCACAACGATTTTGATGACGCTGTCAAAAGAGCCTTAGCTATGCTTGAGCAGGGCGCCACCATTATTGATATAGGTGGTGAATCAACCCGCCCAGGTGCAGCGGACGTTCTTGAGCAAGAAGAACTCGAACGGGTTGTTCCTGTGATCAAGGCGATACGCGCGCAATCCGATTGTGTGATCTCCATAGACACCAGTAAGGCTGTGGTAATGACAGCGGCGGTTCAGGCCGGTGCCGATATTATTAATGATGTGCGTGCCTTGCAGGAACCAGGCGCGTTGCAGGCAGCAGTGGCTTTGGATGTTCCTGTATGTCTTATGCATATGCAGGGGCAGCCGAGATCCATGCAGGATGCACCGGATTATAAGGATGTGACCGCCGAGGTATGCAGCTATTTGGCCGAGCGCGCGCAAACCTGCATCGACGCAGGCATTAAAGCCGAGCATATAATAGTGGATCCTGGTTTTGGCTTTGGTAAGTCATTGCAACACAATTATCAATTACTGGCTGAGCTTGAGCAGTTGCAACAGCTAGGCTACCCGGTATTGACCGGACTTTCACGCAAATCCATGTTTGGGCAGCTGCTGGGGCGACCGGCAGACCAAAGACTTAGCGCCAGCCTGGCGGGAGCCTTGATTTGCATGCAAAAGGGCGCGGCCATAGTGCGCGTTCATGATGTTCAAGAAACCGTCGACCTGCTGCGGGTGCACCAGGCGATGTTACGGCCCACAGATGTGCAGCCGCAAGAATAAGAGTACAGGAGTAACAAGAATGAGTAACAGAAAATATTTTGGCACCGACGGTGTTCGTGGCCTGGTCGGGCAATACCCGATCACTCCTGAGTTTGCCCTCAAACTGGGTTGGGCTGCGGGTAAAGTGCTATCAAAAATTGGCACAAAAAAAGTGATAATTGGCAAAGACACGCGCATTTCCGGCTATATGCTAGAAACCTCGTTGGAAGCCGGGCTTATTGCCGCGGGCATAGATGTGGTTTTGCTTGGCCCCATGCCGACTCCGGCGGTGGCGTATTTAACACAAACCTTCCGCGCCGAAGCGGGCATAGTGATCAGTGCCTCTCATAACCCTTACCATGATAACGGCATTAAATTCTTCTCCAGCGAAGGTTTGAAACTACCGGATGCGGTGGAGCTGGAAATTGAAGCCATGATGGATCAGGACATGGAATGTGTACCTTCCGAAAAGCTGGGTAAAGCGCGCCGCCTGGTGAGCGCCGATGGCCGTTATATCGAATTCTGTAAGAGCCAATTCCCGCAAGGTCACTCCCTTGAAGGTTTGAAAATCGTACTCGATTGCGCCAATGGTGCCACCTACCATATTGCCCCAGCGGTAATGCAGGAGCTCGGCGCCGAGGTGATCCCCTTCGCATGTGAACCCAATGGCCTCAACATTAATGCTAAATGTGGTGCCACAGATGTTGCCGCCTTGCAGCGTAAGGTAATTGAAGAGGGTGCCGATGTGGGCATCGCTTACGATGGCGACGGTGACCGCGTGATGATGGTCGACCAGCACGGAGAAGTATTCGACGGCGATGACATAGTTTATATCATTGCCTGTGCCCTGCATGAGCAAGGTGAGCTAGGTGGCGGCGTTGTTGGCACCGTAATGTCGAATATGGGCTTGGAAAATGCGCTTAAAGCCAAGGGTATTGGTTTTGAACGCTCCAAGGTTGGCGACCGCTATGTAATGGCGTTGCTTAAAGAAAAAGGCTGGAAAATCGGTGGTGAGAGCTCGGGTCATGTGTTGAACCTTGACCTTATCAGCACCGGTGATGGCATCATTTCAAGCCTGCAGGTGCTGGCCGCTATGGTGACCAGCAACAAAACCCTGCGCGATCTGGGTAACGGCTTTGTTAAGTACCCGATGAATATGATCAATGTGCGCTACCAGCCGGGCACAGATCCGACCCTAAACCCTGAAGTACTCGCCGCGGTAAGCGAAGCACAAGAGCTGCTTGCGGGCAAGGGCCGGGTGCTGCTGCGTAAGTCAGGTACCGAGCCTGTAGTGCGCGTTATGGTAGAAGCCGAAGACCAAAATCAGGTGCTGGATTACAGCAGTAAAATCGCGCAAGTTGTTGAAAGTGTGAGCAGTTAAACGGCGCTCTAAAAATAACTTCTTGTAACTTAGGGCGAGTCGAGTTAGTATCTCGCCCGCTTTCGAACATGGAGTAAAACATGGCATCACGTAAGCCCCTGGTGGCTGGAAATTGGAAGTTAAATGGCTCCTTAGAGCTGCTTAATGAAATGGCCCCCGAGCTAAAAGCCGTAGCTGGCCAAGATGTTGATGTGGCACTTTTTGTTCCCGCATTGCTAGTTGCGAGTGCGGCGCAGCAAGGTGTAGTAACGGGTATTCAAACCGTTTCTGAATATGAATCCGGCGCTTATACAGGTGAGATTCAAGCCTCGCTGGCCAAAGAATTAGGTGCAAGCTTTGCCCTGGTTGGTCACTCGGAACGTCGCCATATTTTCGGCGAAAGTAATGAGGATGTTGCCGCTAAATTTGCCATGGCACAGCAGCAGGGCTTAACCCCCGTGCTTTGTGTTGGTGAAACAGAGCAGCAGCGCGAGCAAAACGAAACAGAATCAGTGATCAGCGCGCAAATTGACGCGGTGATTGAAAAATTAGGTGTGGCTGCGTTATCGCAATCTGTGGTAGCATACGAGCCGGTTTGGGCCATAGGCACGGGTAAAACCGCATCGCCGGAACAAGCTCAACAAGTACACCAATTTATTCGTGCGAAAATCGCTTCGCTAGACAGTGAAATAGCACAGCGACTGCTTATCTTATATGGTGGCAGCGTTAATGAACAAAACAGTAGTGAATTATTTGCACAAGCAGATATAGATGGTGGCCTGATTGGTGGCGCCAGTCTTAAAAAAGATGCTTTTATCAGCATCTGCGAAAGTGCAAAAGGATAGAGTTAAATGTACGAAATTCTTTTAGTAGTTTATTTAATTGTTGCATTAGCCTTAATTGGTTTCGTGCTGATTCAACAAGGTAAAGGTGCTGACATGGGTTCGTCATTTGGTGCTGGTGCCTCGGCAACCGTTTTCGGTTCATCGGGTGCGGGTAACTTTATGACTAAAACGACCACAGTACTGGCCACGGTTTTCTTCGTTTTGAGCATAGTGTTAGGTAACCTAACTGCTGGTCAAATCAAGCAAACTGATCAATGGGAAAATCTAGAAGGTGCACCAGCGGTAGAAACCGTTGAGCAACCAGTATCAGATGTTCCTGTTGAGGAAGAAAAGGGTTCTAACAACCCGGACGTTCCAAACTAAAAAATTAAGCCGTGGTGGTGGAATTGGTAGACACGCCATCTTGAGGGGGTGGTGAGCTATGCTCGTGCGGGTTCAAGTCCCGCTCACGGCACCAAATTAAAAGGCCAAGCAGTTAGCTTGGCTTTTTTGCGTATAAAGCCCAGTTAGTGAAGGCTTTAAGTGGTTAACTAAGGTTGCTAATTAGCGGTCGTACCACTATAATAGTCGCCATAAATGAAGTTGGTACATAGTGACCCTTCAGGCAGCAGATTTATAAAGAGGTAGAGATATTCGCTCTACTTGCTTTATGTGATGTCGCGCATTCTTTGCAATGCGCGTTTTGCGTTTAGCGGAAGTGATTTTGCTAAGTCGTCGCAGCGGTTTTATCGTACGGATATAGCCCGCGCCAAGCTAGGCCCTAGGCCGCACAGAAAATCAGGAAGTGTTTACTTTTTGAGTAAATATTTCCAGTGTGACGCCCCGCTTGGTTCGGGGCGTTATTGTATCTGTATTGAAAATGGGGCATTAGCCCTTTTTTTGTTTCTATGGAGAAGTTTCGTGACAAAGCTCGAACAAACATTAACCGAGATGTTAACTCCGGCGGTCGAAGCATTAGGCTTTGAGCTCCTGGGACTTGAGTTTACTCAAGCTGGTCGTCATTCCACCTTGCGTGTGTATATTGATCACCCAGACGGTATTACGGTAGATAACTGTGCGGATGTCAGTCGTCAAGTTAGCGCGATCCTCGACGTAGAAGATCCCATTACCAATGAATATGATTTGGAAGTGTCTTCACCTGGAGTCGATCGTCCACTGTTCAAACCAGAACATTATCAAAATGCAGTGGGTGAGGAAGTCAGGTTGAGAACTAAGCTTCCGCAAGATGGTCGCCGTAATTTCAAGGGCGATTTAGTAGCAGTTAACGGTGATATGATCACAATTAATGTTGATAACCAAGAGCACATGCTCATGATAAGCAACATTGAGCGTGCGAACATCATCGCCAAATTTTAATTTCAGTGCGAAGAAATAGGGCAAGCGAGGCAATACCTATGGCAAAAGAAATACTGTTGGTGGCGGAAGCCGTTTCCAATGAAAAAGCGGTCCCCAAAGAGAAAATTTTTGAAGCATTAGAGTTCGCACTAGCGACCGCAACAAAGAAAAAACATGATGGCGACATCGAAGTGCGTGTATCTATCGACCGTAAAACCGGCGAATACGACACTTTCCGTCGCTGGCAAATCGTTGAAGCGCTTGAAGATGGCAGCTTAGAAAACCCGTACCGCGAAATCACTCTTGAAGCGGCGCAGGTTGAAGAGCCAGAAAAGCAGCTTGGCGATTACGTTGAAGAACAAATTGAGTCAATCAAGTTTGACCGTATCACCACGCAAATGGCCAAGCAGGTTATCGTACAAAAAGTACGTGAAGCCGAGCGTGCCCTTGTGGTTGAAGCTTATAAAGACCAAGAAGGTGAGCTAGTAACAGGTGTGGTTAAAAAAGCCAGCCGCGAAGCCATTATTCTTGATTTAGGCAACAACGCCGAAGCCGTTATCTACCGTGATGACATGCTACCGCGCGAAAACTTCCGCCCAGGCGACCGTGTTCGTGGTCTGCTTTATGCGGTACGTCCAGAAGCCCGTGGCGCGCAGTTATTTGTAACTCGTTCTAAGCCGGAAATGCTAATGGAGCTATTCCGCATCGAGGTGCCGGAAATTGGCGAAGAGATGATCGAGCTACGTGCAGCCGCTCGTGACCCAGGTTCACGTGCAAAGATTGCTGTTAAATCAAATGACAAGCGTATCGACCCTGTTGGTGCCTGCGTGGGTATGCGTGGTGCACGTGTGCAAGCGGTATCCGGTGAATTGGGCGGTGAGCGTGTTGATATCGTGCTTTACGATGACAACCCAGCGCAATTCGTTATCAACGCCATGGCGCCGGCAGAAGTTGCTTCTATCGTGATGGACGAAGACTCACGTTCAATGGATATCGCCGTTGAAGCGGATAACCTGGCACAAGCCATCGGTCGTAACGGCCAAAACGTGCGTTTAGCAAGCCAACTTACAGGTTGGGAGCTAAACGTAATGACGGTTGCAGACATGCAGGAAAAGAACCAGGCTGAGTCAGACAAGCTGATCACCCTGTTCACCGAAGGTTTGGACATCGATGACGATTTCGCCGAGCTGCTTATCGGTGAAGGCTTCTCAACGCTAGAAGAAGTAGCCTATGTACCAACCAGCGAATTCTTGGAAATCGATGGTCTGGACGAGGACACAGTTGAAGAGCTGCGTAATCGTGCCAAAGACGCGTTGACCACCAAAGCATTGAAAGACGAAGAAAGCCTAGAAGGCGCAGAGCCGGCTGAAGACCTATTAAACCTGGATGGCCTAGATCGTCACCTTGCCTTTGTTATGGCGAGCAAGGGCGTAGTAACGCTTGAAGATCTAGCCGAGCAGGGCATCGACGAACTAGTAGAAATTACTGAGCTTTCTGAGCAGGAAGCGGGCGACCTAATTATGGCTGCACGTAATATTTGCTGGTTCGGTGACGAGTAATTTATTAACGGAGGTAACAAAGAATATGGCAGAAGTAAGTGTAACAAAACTGGCCGAGGACATTGGTACAACTGTTGATAAATTGCTACAGCAATTGGACAGCGCGGGCATTAAAAAGCAAGCGGGTGACCAGGTAAACGAGTCGGAAAAAGAGCAACTGCTTGATCACTTGTCTAAGCAGCACGGTGGCGCTGGTGCCTCAGGCCCAGAGCGTATGACTTTGCAACGCAAGAAGAAAAGCACCCTAAGCGTAACCGGTTCAACCGGTAAGGCGAAGGCAGTGCAGGTCGAAGTGCGTAAAAAGCGTACCTATGTGAAGAAAAGTGCCCTAGAAGAGCAGCAAGAACAAGCGCGTCTGGAAGCACAAGAGCAGGAGCGTCTTGAAGCCGAAGCACAGGCTAAATTAGAAGCGGAGCGTAAGGCTAAAGAAGAAGCCGAGCGTAAAGCGAACGAAGAGGCAGAGCGCAAGGCCAAAGAAGAAGCCGAACGTAAAGCCAAAGAAGAAGCGAAGCGTAAAGCCGAAGCACAGCGCAAAGAAAGTAAAGGTTCTGCAAAGGATGAGGCGCAAACTCAGAAAGAACGTGATGAAGCAGAGCGCTTACAGAAAGAAGCAGAAGAGGCAGCATTGAAGAAAGCCGAAGAAGAAGCACAACGTCAAGCAGAAGAAGCTCGTCGCCTAGCCGAAGAAAACGAAGCGCGTTGGAAGAAAGAGGAAGAGGAACGTAAACGTCGTGAAGAAACGGCGGATCACCACCTAACTACTTCTACCTATGCACGTGAAGCGGAAGACGAGTCAGATGCACGCGAAGAGAAAAGCGCGCGTCGTAAAAAGAAAAAGCCTAAGGGCAAAGAAACTGCCGAAGCACCACTAAAAATGGGCAAGGGTAAAAAAGGTAAGCTTAAAGCGCCTACTTCTTTACAGCATGGTTTCCAAAAGCCAGTTGCCGATAAGAAGCAAGAAGTACGTATCGGTGAAACTATCACGGTTGCCGAGCTTGCTTCACGTATGGCGGTAAAGGGTGCCGAAGTCGTTAAGACCATGATGAAAATGGGCGACATGGTAACCATTAACCAGGTTATCGACCAGGAAACTGCACAGCTAGTTGCAGAAGAAATGGGTCACAAAGTGGTTGTTGTTCGTGAAAACGAACTGGAAGAGAAAGTACTAAGCGACCGCAGCGAAGGCGGTAAAGCTGAATCTCGTGCACCGGTAGTAACCGTAATGGGTCACGTTGACCACGGTAAAACATCGACTCTGGACTACATCCGTAAAGCTAAAGTTGCTTCGGGCGAGGCCGGTGGTATTACCCAGCACATTGGTGCATACCATGTTGATACTGACAACGGCATGATCACCTTCCTTGATACTCCGGGACACGCGGCATTTACCTCAATGCGTGCTCGTGGTGCGAAAGCGACGGATATCGTAATCCTGGTTGTTGCTGCGGACGATGGCGTAATGCCACAGACCAAAGAAGCGGTACAGCACGCTAAAGCGGCTGAAGTACCTCTGATTGTTGCCGTGAACAAGATGGATAAAGAAGGCGCCGATCCAGATCGCGTTAAGAACGAACTAGCTCAGCTAGACGTTATCCCAGAAGACTGGGGCGGTGAGACGCAATTCGTACACATCTCGGCTAAAACCGGCCAGGGCGTCGACGAGCTACTTGAAGCCGTACTAATGCAATCGGAAATCCTTGAGCTAACCGCTGTTTCTGAAGGCATGGCCTCAGGTGTGGTAATCGAATCTCGCCTTGATAAAGGCCGTGGTCCGGTAGCTACTGTACTGGTACAAGAAGGTACGCTAAAGCAAGGTGATATCGTTCTTTGTGGTCTTGAGTATGGCCGTGTTCGTGCAATGCGCGATGAAAACGGTGAAGAAATCAAAGAAGCAGGCCCTTCAATCCCGGTAGAGATCTTAGGTCTTTCTGGTGTACCTGCAGCTGGTGACGAAGCAACGGTTGTTCGCGATGAGCGTAAGGCCCGTGAAGTTGCTCTATACCGTCAAGGTAAGTTCCGTGAAGTGAAGCTGGCGCGTCAGCAAAAAGCTAAGCTTGAGAACATGTTCACCAACATGACCGAAGGCGATATCTCAGAAGTGAATATCGTACTGAAAGCGGACGTACAAGGTTCTGTTGAAGCCATCTCTGATTCACTTGTGAAGCTTTCTACTGACGAAGTGAAAGTGAAGATCGTAGGTAGTGGTGTAGGTGGTATCACCGAAACTGACGCATCACTTGCGGCTGCTTCTAACGCCATCATGGTTGGTTTCAACGTTCGTGCCGACGCTTCAGCGCGTAAGGTTATCGAAGCTGAAAACCTAGACCTGCGTTACTACAGCGTAATCTACGACCTGATCGAAGAAGTGAAGCAGGCCATGACTGGTATGCTTGCTCCTGAGTTCAAACAAGAGATCATCGGTCTTGCCGAAGTACGTGACGTGTTTAAGTCACCTAAGATCGGTGCGGTTGCAGGCTGTATGGTTACCGAAGGTGTGGTCAAGCGTTCTAACCCAATCCGTGTACTTCGTGAAAACGTGGTTATCTACGAAGGTGAACTTGAATCACTACGTCGCTTTAAAGACGACGTACAAGAAGTTCGCAACGGTATGGAATGTGGTATCGGCGTTAAGAACTATAATGACGTTAAGGTCGGTGACCAAATCGAGGTATTTGAAATCGTTGAAGTACAACGTTCTCTATAACCTTGATCATTAAGTAAATTTGATGGGGGCCCTTGTGCCCCCATTTGTGATTGTGTAATACCTGCCGTGCTCTGTGCGCGTGCCGGTATCCTAAATATAAGTGGTGAAAATGAGAGAATTTTCTCGCACAGAGCGCGTAGCGCAACAGATACAAAAAGAAATTGCGGTGATCATCCAACGGGAAATTAAAGACCCGCGTTTAGGCATGGTGACCGTGTCTGCGGTTGAAGTATCGCGCGATTTGTCTTACGCGAAAATTTTTGTGACCGTGTTCAATCAAGAAGACGAAAGCAAAACCAAGCAAAGCATGCGTATTCTGAATGATGCCAGTGGCTACATTCGTTCGCTGCTGGGCAAGCGTATTCGTGCCCGCATCGTCCCTGAGCTACGTTTTGTTATCGATACTTCATTACTTGAAGGTATGCGTATTTCTAACCTGGTTGAGTCGGTGATGCGCGAAGATAAGCAAAAGCGCGGTAGCAGCGACGAGGAAGAATAAGCAGCATGGCCAGACGTACAAAAGGCCGTCCGGTCGATGGCGTATTGTTACTGCATAAGCCCCAAGGCATTTCCAGTAACCGCGCTCTGCAGCAGGCGAAAGGCATTTACTTTGCGCAGAAGGCGGGGCACACAGGTGCCCTTGATCCCTTAGCCACAGGCATGTTGCCTATTTGTTTTGGCGAAGCGACCAAGTTCAGTCAGTTCCTGCTCGATACCGACAAAACCTACGTGGTGCGCGCCAAGTTAGGTGAGCGTACAACCACCTCGGATGCCGATGGTGAGGTTGTCGAAACCCGTGCTGTGAATGTTACCAAGGCGCAAATCGAGCTGCATGTTGCTGGTTTTATCGGTGAGTCAGATCAGTATCCGTCTATGTATTCGGCGCTCAAGTATCAAGGTCAGCCTTTATACAAGTATGCCCGCGAAGGCATAGAAGTGCCGCGCAAGTGTCGCCGTATTAACGTTTACAGCCTGACCCTGGATGAGTTTGATGAGCAGGCCAATGAAATTCAGATGACCGCCCATGTGTCCAAAGGCACCTATATTCGTACCATAGTGGACGATTTAGGTGAGTTATTGGGCTGTGGCGCGCATGTGATCATGCTGCACCGCTCCAAGGTAGGTCATTACCCTGCCGAGAAAATGGTGACTCTGGACGAACTTCAAGCCCTGCTTGATGAAGCTAAAAGCCAGGATAAGGCACCGAGCGAAGTATTAGATACGCTGTTACTGCCAATGGACACGGCGGTGCAAGATTTGCCCAGCGTTGAGATTGACGAGCAGCAGGCCATTGCCTTTGCCCATGGTCAAACCGTGGTCATCGGCGAGGTACCAGAAGAGGTATGCGCCGTACGTTGTGGCGAGCGTTTCCTTGGTGTGGGTGAGCGCAATCAGCACGGTCATCTCAAAGCCAAGCGTGCCGTGGCCATCACAAATAACTTGTAGTTATTGGCCAGCTTGATAAAATAGCGCGCTCAATTGGTGGGGCTGGATTAGTGATCGGCTCTTACCGTATATAAACACTCACTTTTTGGAGTAAATTATGTCACTAAGCAACCAAGAAAAAGCAGATTCATTGCTAAATTTGCACGCGCTGAAGGCGACACTGGTTCACCTGAAGTACAAGTTGCACTTCTAACTGCAGATATCAACAAGCTTCAAGGTCACTTTGCAAGCCACAAGCAAGACAACCACTCACGTCGTGGTCTTCTTCGCAAAGTAAGCCAGCGCCGTAACCTGCTTAACTACCTTAAAGGTAAGAGCATCGAGCGTTACACTGCGCTAATTAAAGAACTTGGCCTACGTCGCTAATTCTTTGATACCAGTTTGAAAAAAGGGGCCTAATCGCCCCTTTTTTTGTGCGTCTTTGACGAGTATACTTAGCGCTGTCTAAGTTTCGCAATACAGCAAACTAGATGGCACCATATTGCCAATTGTAGTAAATAAAGGCATTCACACGAGTGTGGTTATTTACTGTAATTGGTGAGGTGCTTAAGAAAACCCTCTTAACCTGATTTAAGGGCTGGTAATTCGGCTTTTGAGTAGGTTATATGCAACTTAAGGAATGATTAAGTGCAAGCAATTATTAAAGAATTTCAGTACGGACAATACACTGTAACTCTAGAAACCGGCGCTATTGCCCGTCAGGCAGACGGTGCGGTACTAGCAAGCATCGGCGATACTTCGGTACTTGTAACCGTAGTAGGTCGTCGTGAAGCAAACCCAGGTCAGGATTTCTTCCCTCTAACCGTTAACTACCAAGAAAAAATGTATGCGGCCGGCCGTATCCCAGGTGGTTTCTTAAAGCGTGAAGGTCGTCCTAACGACGGCGAAACGCTTATCGCGCGTCTAATCGACCGTCCAATTCGTCCACTTTTCCCTAAAGGCTTCGTAAACGAAGTTCAGGTAATCGCGACAGTAGTTTCAGTAAACCCTGAAATCCAGCCTGATATCGTTGCCTTAATTGGTACTTCTGCGGCGCTAGCGCTTTCTGGTATTCCATTTAACGGTCCTATCGGTGCATCACGCGTAGGTTACATCGATGGTCAGTACGTATTGAACCCATCACTAACCGAGCTTAAAACAAGCAAGCTAGACCTAGTTGTTGCTGGTACAGATAACGCCGTACTTATGGTTGAATCAGAAGCTGAAACGCTTCCTGAAGACGTAATGCTTGGCGCCGTTGTTTACGGTCATGAGCAATCACAAGCCATCATCAATGCTATCAACGAGTTCAAAGCCGAAGCGGGTAAAGCAGCTTGGGATTGGACTGCGCCAGCAAAAGATGAAACCCTAGCGGGTAAGGTTGCTGCTATCGCCGAAGAGAAAATCGGTGAAGCGTACCGCATTACCGACAAGGTAGCGCGTAAAGACGCTCTTAGCGCAGCGAAAGCAGAAGTGATCGAAAAACTAAGCGCTGAGCTTGGCGAAGACGAAAGCCTGGACGAGCAAGAAGTATCAGGCGAGTTCGGTTCACTTGAGAAGAAAATCGTTCGTGGTCGCATCATCGCTGGTGAACAGCGTATCGATGGTCGTTCACCTGAAATGGTTCGTGCCCTTGACGTGAAAACTGGCGTACTAGCCCGTACTCACGGTAGTGCTATCTTCACCCGTGGTGAAACTCAGGCGCTAGTAACGGCAACACTAGGTACAGAGCGTGATTCTCAGATGATCGACGACCTAACAGGTACTTCTACTAACCGTTTCATGTTGCACTACAACTTCCCTCCGTTCTGTGTGGGTGAAACTGGCTTTGTTGGTTCGCCTAAGCGTCGTGAAATCGGTCACGGTAACCTGGCTAAGCGCGGTATTGCTGCGGTACTTCCTACACTTGAAGAGTTCCCGTACTCAATCCGTGTGGTATCTGAAATTACTGAGTCTAACGGTTCTTCATCAATGGCGTCTGTATGTGGTACATCACTTGCGCTAATGAACGCCGGTGTTCCTACTAAGGCATCTGTTGCTGGTATCGCCATGGGTCTAGTGAAAGAAGGCGATAACTTCGTTGTTCTTTCTGACATCTTGGGTGACGAAGATCACCTGGGCGATATGGACTTTAAAGTAGCCGGTACCGCTGCAGGTGTTACCGCACTACAAATGGATATCAAGATCGAAGGTATCACTAAAGAAATCATGCAGATCGCTCTTAACCAAGCACAAGCAGCTCGTCTACACATCCTAAGTGTGATGGATGAAGCCATCTCTGCGCCTGCGGCTGAGCTTTCTGATTACGCGCCGCGTATCTATGTAGTGAACATCCCACCTAAGAAGATTGCTGACGTTATCGGTAAAGGTGGCGCTACTATCCGTGCGCTTACCGAAGAAACCGGTACTACCATTGAAATTGAAGACGACGGTACAGTTAAGATTGCAGCCACTGACGGTGAGAGCGCGCGCGCTGCCATCGCTCGCGTTGAGCAACTAACAGCTGAGCTGGAAGTAGGTACCATCTACGAAGGTAAAGTAGTACGTATCGTTGATTTCGGTGCTTTCGTTAACGTTCTACCTGGTAAAGACGGCCTGGTACACATCTCACAGATCAGTGATGAGCGTGTAAACAATGTTGCCGACCACCTAAGCCTAGGTCAGGAAGTTAAGGTTAAGGTACTAGAAGTTGATCGCCAGGGCCGTGTACGCCTAAGCATCAAAGAGGCGCAAGACCAGAGCGCGCCAGCAGCGGAAGCGGCAAAAGACGCCGAATAAGCGATAAAAGCATAGTAAAAGGGGCTGTTTAGGCCCCTTTTTTATGGTTTAATGAAAATCCATGCACGGATTATAGGTATAGGACTTTGAGAAAAACATTATCGCTTACGGTAGCCGGCGTTATCACGCTACTCTTAACCGGTTGCCAATCCGTACCAGATAGTCCCCAATATGTTGTTACCGTACCTTTTGCCGCACCTCTGCCGAGCGATTACCGCAGCGAAGTGGCGGTAGCCCGTTATAGCGAGCTGATAGAGCAGGCCGATCTGCCCAGTGATCAGCAAGCATTACTTTATTATGATCGCGGTAAGCTATTCGACAGCCTGGGGTTAAGCACCCTGGCGCGCATCGATTTTAGCCGTGCGGTTAACCTTAAGCCGGACCTGGCCGAGGTGTATAACTTCCTTGGTATTCATCACACCCTGATGCAGCAATACGGCAAGGCCTATGAAATGTTCGATTCAGTGCTGGAGCTTAACAGCGAGCATGAATACGCCTATCTCAACCGTGGCATTGCCTTGTATTACGGAGAACGCCCGGGATTAGCCAGCGATGATTTGCAGGCCTTTTTGCGCTTTGCCCCAGATGACCCGTATCGGGTGCTTTGGGTTTATTTGGCGGAGCGTGACGAAGACCCACTTAAAGCCAAAGCCAACTTAAGAGATATGGCACAAGCTTTGGACCCGCAAAACTGGGCCTATCAACTGGTGGCCTTTTATCAGGGTAAAATCACCGAAAAGGCACTGTTAGGAACCTTGGCAGAGGGTGTGGAATCACATCAGGAATATGCCGAGCGCTTGTGTGAAGCCTATTTTTATATCGCTAAAAGCCATCAGGCCAAGGGCGAAAATACCCTGGCCAGCGACTACTTTAAACTGGCGCTTTCGACCAATGTATACGAGTTTGTCGAATATAAATATGCACGCCTTGAGCTGGACATAATGGCAGGCGAGGGTGCGCACTAGCCTATTTTTTATCTTGCTGCTAAGCCTGTGTGGGAGTATGAGTCAAAGCCCCGCACTGGTGCAGTATCAGGCGCAAAATAATGCCGCCGCCGCCACCTTTTGGGTTTTATCACAGCCCAACACAACTAAGCTATCGGCATTACAGCGAAGTCGTATTGCGCCGCCTAGCTACAGACGGCGCACCTCAGGCCCAGCTATTACTGGCCCAACACCTGCTGAAAAAAAATGACTTTGATGGTGCCCGTTTATACTGGCAGCAGGCCTTAGCTGCTAAAGGCGAGCAGCGCACAGCGGCGCAACTTTGGCAGCAACTGGCCGAGACGCTGGCGCAGCAAGGGCACTGGCAGGTGCTGGCCGAGATAGGCCGCGTTTATCCTTTACCCGATGAGCTTGAATATCGGCGGCGCTTTCACCTGGGCTTAAAGGTGGGCGTCGAGGGCCATGATGTCGCAAAAAGTTTGGGCTTTGGCACAAATTTGCGGCAAATCCAGGCGCAATCCTGTCGCTATAATCTGCTGTTGCTCGGCGACAGCCTGGCGGCCATGGATAAGCTGCAGCAGTTGCGCCGCAGATATCAGGCCAAGCCTGAACCTGGTACCGGATTGTTATGTCTGTCCGAGCCTCACTATTTGGGTGATACCCTAAACTGCCAAGGCACAAGCGACAGTTTTAGTCGCTGTGACTGGCAGCCTTTGGCGCAAACGCCGGAGCAAGTGCCAGCGGGTTTTGATTTTATCGTGATGATGACAGACGGCGGGCTGGCCAATGTTCAAGGCGGTATTATGCAGTTGGGAGTGAATGCACCCTATCATGTGTTTATCCATGAGCTCTTGCACTTTAGCGGCTTTACCGATGAGTATCCGGCACCTAAGGAGCAGCAGGGGGCCTGTGAGCAACAAGGGCAGCTCTATGCCAATCTTGTGGTTGGCGACAGAGCGCCGCCAGGCTGGGCGCCCAGTGCCTATTGTGACAATGGCCGTGGCTATAAACCCGGCGTCGGGCAGAGCCTGATGGAGCAATCGGAAGTTGGGGTGACGCCCCTATACAGAAACTTGTGGTTGGCCGCGCTGGCAAGGCCGAAACAGCATATTCGTTTTGCCGATTTATTCTACCGCTTAAGTGGCGAAACCCAGTGGCGTGAATATCGTCGTGCCCTGAATAATAAAAATGACGCTTAACCATGGCACATTGGCCAGGTCACGTAAGGCAGAGGTCCGGATTTTTGTTAGCTAGGTTAGTAGGGTGTTAACCGCCGCCTAAGATTTAGCCGAATAGGAAGGGCGAGTCTAGACAAAGGCAGGGCTGCCCAGTATAACTGATTAATTATCAATATTTATTTGGCGCTGAACTAATCTTAGTATTGACGCTTTCGGTGTCCCAAGCGCCCGCCCTTGTGGGGTCAAAAATAACAGTT
The DNA here is from genome assembly GCF_002964725.1 of Pseudoalteromonas sp. T1lg76. Taxonomy (NCBI): domain Bacteria; kingdom Pseudomonadati; phylum Pseudomonadota; class Gammaproteobacteria; order Alteromonadales; family Pseudoalteromonadaceae; genus Pseudoalteromonas; species Pseudoalteromonas sp. T1lg76. Next base: position 93,268 of record NZ_PQCE01000015.1, on the reverse strand, counting down.
TTACCAAGGTTTTTGGTAACAAAAGTAAAGGTTTTTAAACTATGACATTGCTGTGGATACCCTTGTTATCCTTGTTAGGCAGTTTACTTGCGAGCTTTACCGGCAAACTATCGCGCAATCAAAGCGCCGCCGTGACCGCAATTATGCCTTTAATCTGCCTGGTGCTGGTGCTCAGCATGGCACCGCAGGTATTGGCCGGCGAAACAATCTACGCCAGCCTACCTTGGATACCTGAATTAGGGGTGAATTTATCCTTTCGCTTAGACGGTTTAAGCCTGTTGTTTTGCATCCTGATCTTGGGAATTGGCCTGCTGATCATTCTTTATGCGCGCTATTATTTGAGCGCCAACGACTCCATGCCCAAGCTTTACGCTTATTTAATGCTGTTTATGACCGCCATGCTCGGCATAGTGACGGCAAACAACATTATTCAAATGTGGTTCTTTTGGGAGCTCACCAGTGTTAGCTCTTTCTTATTGATCAGCTATTGGTGGTATAACCCCGAGGCGCGTAAGGGCGCACGTATGGCGCTGGCCATTACCGGTGCCGGTGGTCTGGCTTTGCTGGCAGGCCTTGTGCTGTTGGGGCAACTGGTGGGCAGCTATGAGCTGGATGTGATCTTGCAAAGCGGCGAGCTGGTAAAAAGCTCTAAGTGGTATCCGCTTATTTTGGTACTGATTTTACTGGGCGCTTTTACCAAGTCGGCGCAGTTTCCGTTTCATTTCTGGCTACCTCATGCCATGTCGGCACCGACCCCGGTCAGTGCTTATCTGCATTCGGCGACCATGGTTAAAGCCGGCATCTTCCTGCTGGCACGTTTCTATCCTGCCTTAGCGGGGACCGAGCTGTGGTTTATTATCGTTGGTGTCACAGGGTTAACCACCTTGTTGGTGGGTGCTTACATTGCCTTGTTTAAGCACGACCTAAAGGGCTTGTTGGCCTATTCAACCATCAGTCACTTAGGTTTGATCACCTTGCTATTGGGTTTGGATACTCAGTTGGCAACGGTGGCGGCGATTTTCCATATTATTAACCATGCCACTTTTAAGGCCTCCTTGTTTATGGCCACGGGTATTATCGACCATGAAACCGGCACCCGGGATATGCGCAAGCTCAACGGTATGTGGCGCTATATGCCCTATACGGCGACCTTGGCCATGGTGGCGGCGGCATCCATGGCCGGGGTACCGCTGCTGAACGGCTTCTTATCGAAAGAAATGTTTTTTGCCGAGACCCTGCACCAGCAGATGCTTGGCTCCATGTCCTGGTTAATTCCAGTGCTGGCGACCGTGGCCGGGGCCTTGTCGGTGGCCTATTCGGCACGCTTTATCCATGATGTATTCTTCAATGGTGAACCAAAGGATCTGCCCAAGCAGCCTCATGAGGCGCCGCGCTATATGCGTGTGCCCATCGAAATTTTGGTGGCCCTGTGTGTCTTGGTTGGTTTATTCCCGGCATTTGTGGTGGATCCGCTACTAACCGCGGCCTCTCATGCTGTGCTTGGTGCCGAGGCACCTGATTATCATCTGGCCATCTGGCACGGCTTTAACCTGCCGCTATTGATGAGTGGGGTGGCGGTGGCCGGCGGTCTGTTTATTTATTCACAGCGTAAATACCTGTTCCAGTTCCAGGCCTCCTTACCAAATGTGAGCGCCAAAAAAGCCTTCGATGCCAGCATTCACAAGGTGGTGGTGTGGTCACGGGAGCAAATCCTGCGCATAGAAAATGGCTCCTTGCAGCGTTATATCTTTATTCTTTTGCTCTCTACCTTGGTAGTGGCGGGCTTGCCCCTGTTTGAAATGCATACCCTGGCCGGGGCAACCGGGCTGAGTGAGATTGATGCCCATAATGCCATTGGTGCGGCGCTGCTGATGATAGGCACTCTGGCTACCTTGGTGTGGCATCGCTCGCGGATGATAGCCCTGATCCTGGTTTCCGTGGTGGGCTTGATGACCTCAGTGGTCTTTACCCGTTTCTCGGCGCCGGATTTGGCCTTGACCCAGCTCACCGTGGAAGTAGTAACAGTGATGTTACTGATGCTGGCGCTCTTTTTCTTGCCGCAGCGCACCCCTAAGGAGTCGAGCTCACTTCGCATCTTGCGCGATTTAGGCATCAGTAGTGCCATAGGTATTGTCGTTGGTAGTATCTGTTATGCACTGTTGACGCGTCCGCAGGAGAGTATTTCGCAGTTCTTTATCGGCAACGCCAAAACCGGCGGTGGCGGCACAAACGTGGTTAACGTGATCCTCGTGGACTTCCGTGGTTTCGATACCCTGGGTGAAATCACTGTGCTGGGCATAGCGGCATTGGGTATTTACAAGCTGCTACTGAATCTGCCGTTATTTATGCCATCTTCTGACAGTGAAGGGCGTCCTTGGGCGCGCGAACGTCACCCTCTGCTGCTTGCGAGCATATCACAAAGTTTGTTGCCGCTGGCGATCATGGTGTCCGTGTATATCTTCCTGCGCGGCCATAACCTGCCTGGCGGTGGCTTTATTGCCGGCCTGGTGACCTCCATTGCCTTTATTTTGCAATATATGGCCAATGGCTCTAATTGGATCCGTGCCCGCATGGATATTAACTACCGCAAGGTGATTGCTTCGGGCTTGGCTATCGCCACCTTGAGCGGCCTGGGTAGCTGGCTGTTTGGCCGTAACTTCTTAACCAGCTGGTTTGATTATTTCGATATCCCCTTGGTGGGCAAAACCGAATTGGCCAGCGCCATGATATTTGATTTAGGTGTGTATTTAACCGTGGTAGGCGCAACATTAATGATCCTTGCCAGTCTTGGTAAATTGACGGCAGAAACCCCGAAAGAAAAGGTTAATCTCTAATGGAACTCTTATATGCAAGTTGTGTGGGTCTGTTAGTGGCCAGTGGCATTTATCTGATTTTGCGCGCCCGTACCTTTCCCGTGGTGTTGGGGTTGACCATGCTCTCTTACGCGGTCAATTTATTCCTGTTTTCATCGGGTCGATTAAAAATAAACCAGGCGCCGGTGCTAGGGCAGTCGGCCAGTTATGCCGATCCACTGCCGCAGGCTCTGGTATTAACCGCCATAGTGATCGGTTTTGCAATGACTGCCTTTGTGGTGATCCTTGCCATTCGTGGTCGTGCCGACCTGGGTAATGACCATGTTGATGGTCAGCCGCGCGCTACCCGTGCCACTAAGGGGTCGAAGTAAATGCAGCATTTGATCACCTTACCCGTATTATTGCCCCTGTTGGCGGGCATCATTCTGTTGCTGCCGCCATGCGGTAAAAGCCTGGTATTAAGACGTTGGGTGGCCTCTTTTATGGCCTTGGCGACCCTGGTAGCATCCGGTTTCTTGTTAAGCACCATCTTAAGCGGCGGCCCTGTGGTTTACGCTATCGGCGAATGGCAGCCGCCCTTTGGTATCGTCTTATATGCAGACCCTCTGGCTGTGGCTCTGTGTATTTTGACCAGCTTTTTGTCCCTGGTGACCATAGTGTATGCCAGCCGTGGCGATGACAAAGCGGGAAGCTTTTATCATCCCTTGGCGCATTTCCTGCTGATGGGTGTAAATGGTGCCTTCTTAACTGGCGACCTGTTTAACCTGTTTGTATTTTTTGAGGTGCTGTTGATCGCCTCCTACGCGCTCTTGATGCACAAAAAAGACAAGCACACCACCAAGGCGGCGCTGCATTATGTGATTTTAAACCTGGTCGGCTCGAGTATTTTCCTGATTGCCCTGGGTGTACTTTACGGCGTGCTTGGCACCTTGAATATGGCCGATATGGCCCTTAAGGTAGCACTGTTGCAGGGTGATGATATTTATCTTGCGAAAATTGGCGGCCTGTTATTGCTTATCGTCTTTGCCCTAAAGGCGGCCTTGCTGCCCTTGCATTTATGGCTGCCGGCCACTTATGGCCGAGCCATGCCGGTAATTGCCGCACAATTTGCGATCATGACCAAGGTTGGGGTGTACGCCATCATGCGCGTCTTCACCATGATCTTTGGCGAGCAGGCTGGGGAGCTGAGTGGTATCGCCAGCACCTGGTTGTGGCCACTAGCCCTGGTGACCTTGGTCGTGGGTGCGGTGGGCGTGCTGGCGGCGGAAGACTTGCGCCGCCTTAGTGCCAACCTAGTGATTGTTTCTGTCGGTACCCTGATAGCCATGGTGGCGCTTAATGAAGAGCAGGCCACGGCGGTGGCCATCTATTATATGATTCATTCGACCATAGCCTGCGCCGCAATGTTCCTGGTTGCCGATATGATAGCCCTGCAGCGGGGCAAGGTGCAGGACCGACTGGTTAATAGCCGCGGTGTGGCTCAGCCCAAATTGTTAGGAATCTGCTTTGTGGTTGCCGCCATCGCCCTGGCCGGTCTACCGCCCTTATCCGGCTTTGTCGCCAAGCTGTGGTTGCTTGATGCTTCTTTTGGCGCCGAGGTGGCCTGGGTATTTTGGCCTATTTATCTGCTTGCCAGTTTAGCCACCCTGGTGGCGCTGTCGCGCGCCGGTACCAGTTTGTTCTGGCACGACCATCCCAATCAGGATGAGCAGTTTGAAGATAACGTCTATGCCGGTAAACGTCGCACCTGGGCTCTGGTGCTGATTCTTACGGTGCCGCTAATGATGACTGTGTTTGCCGCACCACTGAGTGAGATAAGCAACCAAGCAGCGGCCATACTGCATAATTCTCAGGTGGCCATAGACACAGTATTTGCCTTGGCTAAGGAGCAATAAGATGCGCTTACATGCTCGTTATAAGTGGTTGCCAACGCCATTTCGCAGTGTTTTATTATTTATCGTGTGGTTGCTGTTAAACAACAGCGTTTCCGCCGGTCACCTGATCCTTGGCGCCGTACTGGCCATAGCCATTCCCTTGGTGATCGCGCCGTTTCGCACCGCTCAGCCGCTGATTTTACGTCCGGGTTTGGCAACCAAGCAGGTGTTTATCGTACTTTGGGACATCATTACCGCTAATGTCGAAGTGGCCTTTAAGATCTTGGCTCCGACCAAGCGTTTGCGCCCGGGGTTTATCAAGGTGCCCCTGGACTTACAGCATGAGTTGCCCATTACCATCTTGGCCAGCACAGTGTCGCTTACGCCGGGTACCGTTAGTGCCGAGGTGTATCCCATCCCTGAGTCCTTACCCAAGGGTGAGGTGCCGACGCAGCGCTTTTTACTTATTCATGTGCTGGATCTGGATGATGAGCAGGCCCTGATAGATACCATTAAGCGTCGCTACGAAGCGCCTCTTAAGGAGATTTTCCAATGCTAGAAAATGTATTACTGATGGTCTTTGCCATGATCGGCATCTCTTTGATGCTTAATCTCTGGCGCTTGATAGTCGGCCCTTCGGTGCCCGACAGAATTTTGGCCTTGGATACCATGTATATCAACACCATAGCCCTTATCATTCTCTATGGTATCGGCATGCAAACGCAGATTTATTTTGAGGCGGCGTTGCTTATTGCCATGTTGGGTTTTGTCAGCACGGTGGCGGTCTGTAAGTACCTGCTGCGCGGCGATATTATTGAATAGGAGCGGCTATGACTGAATGGCTAATTTCGGCATTATTAATAGCCGGCGGACTTTTTATCTTAATCGGCTCCATTGGTTTGGTGAAAATGCCGGACTTTTTTATGCGCCTGCACGGGCCAACTAAGGCCACCACCTTAGGTATGGCCTTGCTGCTGATAGCCGCCAACGTGTTCTTCAGCGTAGAAAATGGGGTGATTAATATCAAAGAGATTCTGATCTCCATCTTCTTATTGATCACCGCGCCCATCACCGGCTATATGCTGATCAAATCCGCTATCCATCACGAACTCAAGGCGAAGGATGGCACCAAGGGCATGGATAATATCGAGGACGATTAAACCTTGTAGGTCGGCCTTTTAGGCCGACAATTAGCAATGCAGGAGCACATTGCCTTGTAGGTCGGGATTTTATCCCGACAAAATTCTCAATTAATATCACCCTGTCGGCGCACAGCACCGACCTACAAACTACACAGCATCGACCTGCAGGTCGGCACATACCTTCACTAAAAAAGTGTCCGCTGCGGACACTTTTAATGTCCGCGGACAAACGCCAAACTCCATCAGTTAAAATAAAAATTCAATAAAAACAAGCAGATAAGTTTTTTATCATATTGGCATGCTTCTCGTAACTAATAAACCAATTAGAAAACATACGGATAGCAGCATGTTGATCACTACCTTAGTCTTTTTTACCTCGCCACTGTTGATGCTAGTGGCGGCATTTATTATCGGTTTAGTAAAAACGCCATACCTCACTAACCAAGGTGAGGCGTTACTATGATCCGCGATACTCAGGGACAAGATATTCAACTAGCGGCCACAAAAAGTTACCGCAAATATTGGCTTGGAGCGGCGAGTGTCGCCTTGGTTGCGGCCTTGGCCGCTTACAGCTTGAGCGCCAGTAACGGCGGCACCGAGCTATCACTGAATCGAGACGCGGTGAAAACTGCAGCCGTGGTCCGTGGCGACCTGGTTCGCGATATCGCCACCACAGGGTTTATTGTGGCCGCCAATGCGCCGCAAATCTACAGCCCGTCCAAGGGTTATGTACAGCTACTGGTCAACCCAGGCGATGAAGTGGCAAAGAACCAAACCATAGCTAAGGTGCACAGCCCGGAACTGACCAACGAACTTAAACAACAAGAATCAGAGCTGCAGCGCCTGAGCGATGAGCTGTCACGCAAGGAATTGCAGATCCGTCGCGACAAGTTGGCGCTGGCACAAACCTTAGATATGGCCACGGTCACCCTGAATGCCGCCGAGCGTGAGCACCGTCGGGCGCTGTTATCTATTAAGGATAATCTTATCAGCCAAATCGACATGGAGCAGGCTCAGGACGACCTGGCGCGAGCTAAGTTGACCTACAAACACGCCCAACAAGAAGTCGAAATCGGTAAAGACACCCTGGCATTCGAGCTTAAATCGGCGCAGGGGGATGTGACGCGCCAACAACTAGTGGTGGATGAACTAAACCGCCGTGTTAACGAGTTGCAGATAGTTGCCCCCGTTGCCGGGGTGGTAGGTAACTGGCTGGTCCAACAGCAGGCAGCGGTGTCGCCAAGCGAAGCACTGATGACACTCGTTGACTTGAGCGCTTTCGAAGCCGAGCTGCAGGTGCCGGAAAGCTATGCCAATGAACTGGGGCTGGGCCTGGAGGTTGAGCTTAAAATTGCCGACAACCGAGTGGTGGGCACCTTGTCGTCCATCTCGCCGGAAGTGAAAGAACGCCAGGTCAGTGCCCGGGTGCGCTTCGATCAATCGCAGTTTGACAAAATTCGTCAGAATCAACGCTTATCGGCACGCATCCTATTAGAAAACAGAGAAAACGTATTGATGGTGCGCCGCGGGGCCTTTATGAACGAGGGCGGCTTGATAGCCTATCGCGTCAATGGCGATGTTGCCGAGCGCATTCAAATTCAAACCGGAGCGACCAGCGTAGCCAATGTGGAGCTCACCGCTGGCGTCGCCGAAGGCGATACCCTGGTGGTATCAAACTATGACTCATTTAAGCAGGCCGAGCGCGTACTGCTGCGCTAACTCCAGCTCAACATCAGAGGAAGAATACAATGATTAAAATGAATAACATCAACAAGGTATACCAAACGGAAATGGTGCAGACGCATGCGCTACGCGACTTTAATCTCGAGGTGGAGCAGGGCGAGTTTATCGCCGTCACCGGCCCAAGCGGCAGCGGTAAAACCACCTTTTTAAACATTGCCGGCATGCTGGAGCCCTTCTCAAGCGGCACTTATGAGCTCGATGGCATCGATGTTGGCAAGCTCAACGACAATCAGCGTGCCGATCTGCGTAACCAAAAAATCGGCTTTATCTTTCAGGGCTTTAACCTTATTCCCGACTTGAATCTGTATGAGAACGTGGAAGTGCCGTTGCGCTATCGTGGCATTAAATCGGCGGAGCGTAGGAAGCGTATTGAACGATGCCTGGAGCTGGTAGGCCTGGGCGCCCGTGCCAAACACCTGCCGCAGCAGCTTTCCGGCGGTCAGCAGCAGCGGGTGGCCATCGCCCGGGCCCTAGCGGGTGAGCCGCGCTTTTTACTTGCCGACGAGCCCACCGGTAACCTGGACAGCTTAATGGCCCGCCAAGTGATGGAAATCCTAGAAGAAATTAACCGCGAAGGCGCTACTATAGTCATGGTGACTCACGATCCTGAGCTTGCTCGTCGCGCACCGCGCAATATTCAGGTGGTTGACGGTCAACTGGCCGACTTCAGTTTGTATCAGGGTGCGCCCAATAAACAACAGACGGCGGGTGACATCGCCGCACGCGCAGCCGCACGCGCAGCGGAGGCCTAATATGCTTTGGTACTACGTAGATTTAAGCTGGCGTTCGTTTAAACGCACGCCCCTGGTCAGCATCTTAATGGTGATAGCCATTGCCATAGGTATCGGCATCACCATGACCACCTTGTCGGTGTATCACATGATGAGCGCCGACCCCATTCCAAGCAAAAGCGAGCAGCTATTTGCGCTGCAACTGCAAACCATGGACGAAGGCGAGGGTTGGTTTACCAAGGACGATATTCCTTACCAGTTGACCTTTAAAGATGCGCAAAGGTTGATGACAGACGCCAAGGGCGATGCCCAAGCGGCTATGGTCCGCACCGGCTTTGCCGTGCACCTGGGCGACGAGAGCAATACTCCTAAATTGATGGACGCCCGGGCTACGGGACGGGACTTCTTTTCCATGTTCAACGCCCAATTTATCCATGGCGGCCCGTGGAGCCAAAGTGATGAAGACAATGCCGTTAACAAGGTGGTGTTAGAGCGCAGCCTCAGCGAAGAGCTTTTTGGTGAGACTAACCCCGTGGGTAAGACGGTGTTTCTCGACAAGTTCTTGTTTGAAGTGGTCGGCGTGATTGAGCCGATTACCGAGCATACCAAATACTACGATTTGAATAACGGTGCTTTTAGACGTGCCGAGCGGGTGTTTTACCCATTTTCACTGGTTAAAGAACTGGAAATAGGCACCTGGGGTAACAGCAATGGCTGGAAGCGTGAAATGGTAACCACCTTTAAGCAAAGGCTGGACTCTGAGATCGTCTGGATCCAGTACTGGGTGCAGCTCGATAGCCCAGAAGCGAAAGCCAATTATGAGCAGTATTTAAAAGGCTATATTCAGGAGCAACAGAAGATAGGTCGCTTTGCCCGTAAAGAGCCTAAATACAGCCTGCGTGATGTAAATCAATGGATGGAATACAACGAGGTGGTCAGCGAGGATAACAAGATTCTGGTGTTATTAAGCTTTATGTTCCTGGCCGTGTGCTTGGCTAATATTCTAGGTCTGCTGTTGGCGAAATTTATGCGCCGAGCACCCGAGGTAGGCGTGCGTCGCGCCCTGGGGGCGAGTAAAACCCAGGTATTTCTTCAGCACCTTGTCGAGGTGGGGCTATTGGGGCTCTTCGGTGGCCTGCTGGGCATTTTATTGGCGCAGCTATGCTTGTGGGGTGTCAGAGAAAGCTACAGCTATTATTCGGCCCTCGCGAAGATGGACTTTTTGATGCTCGCCAGCGCACCTATCATTGCCATTGTCGCCTGTATCTTGGCGGGTTTGCTGCCGGCCTGGCAGGTGTGCCGTACCAACCCAGCTTATTACCTGAAAACGCAGTAGGAGAGACCCATGTTAGAATTAAAACCCATGATCAACGCACTGCTGCGCTCAAAAATAGGGGCGGTGCTGTTGCTGATACAAGTGGCAATCACCTTGGCTATCGTCAGCAATGCCGCCTTTATGATCAGCGATCGCCTGACCTATCTAAACCAGGAAACCGGCTATGACGAAGAAGCAATTTTCAGCCTGAGTGTCAGCACCTTCGACCCAAGTATTAACCTGGTTCAACAATATGCACAGGATGAGCGCGACCTGCGCGCCATTGACGGTGTTATCGATGCAGCCATGACCAACTGGATGCCATTGTCGGGCAGTGGTTCCTCAAGTAGCATGCATTTGGTGCCCAATCCCGAAATTGGCACCGGGGTACGGGCGGCATACTTTACCACCAATGAGCATATGCTCAATACCTTGGGCGCCAAGCTGATCGAAGGACGTAATTTCTACCCGGAAGAAGTAGTGCATGCGGATAACTACGGCAAGTTGCCCAATACCACGATAGTTACCAAGGATTTTGCCGATGAGCTGTACCCCGATGGTTCGGCCCTTGGCAAGGTACTGTATCAGGGTGAAGATGCGGTAGAAATTATCGGTATTATCGACACCATAAAAGGCCCCTGGCTCAATGACAGTCGTCCGGCTAACGTGGTGATCTTCCCGTTCAACCTGTCGCAGCCGCGCACCGGATTTCTAGTACGTACCGAACCGGGCAAGCGCGCAGAAGTGATGGCAAAAGTGGAAGAGCTCTTATTAAAAAGCGAATCGCGCCGTGTTTTTTACGGCATCGAAGGCTTGGATGAAAGTAAAGCATCTTATCTGGCCCGCGATACCCTGGTGATGCGCATGCTGGTGGTCCTGATAGTGGTATTGGTGCTGGTGACTGCCTTGGGTATTTTCGGTCTTACCTTATTCAATATCAGTAAACGCACCAAGCAAATTGGTACGCGCCGCGCGCTCGGGGCTCGCAAGTCGGCCATTGTTCGTTACTTCCTCATTGAGAACTTTTTGGTTGCCGGTTTAGGCCTGGTGATTGGCGCTGCCTTGGCGGTCTTATTAGGCCAGCAACTGATGAAAGTCTTCTCTTTACCCAGCTTATCCTTTACTTTCGTATTGGCGAGTGCGGTATTTATGCTCATAATGAGCCTAGTGGCAGCCTGGGGACCCGCACTGCGCGCTGCCAAAGTGGCACCAAGTATTGCCACGCGCTCAATATAATAACAACAAGACAGCGCGCCCTTGGGCGCGCTCTTATGGATAATATGAAAAAAATACTGATAGTTGACGATAACCCGGCGGTGTTAGACGCCTTGTCGCTGCTCCTCGAGCTGCATGACTACCACGCCGTGACCTGTGAAACGCCCGCCGAGGCGTTACATATTGTGCGCTATCAGCGTATCGCCCTGGTGCTTCAGGATATGAATTTCAGCGCCGATACCACCTCGGGTGAGGAAGGCAAAAAGTTATTTTACGACTTGCGCGACATTAACCCGCATCTGCCCATTGTCCTTATCACCGCCTGGACCGAGCTCAGCACCGCGGTGGAGCTGGTTAAGGCCGGTGCCGCCGATTACCTGAGCAAGCCCTGGGATGACCAAAAGCTGCTCACCACCATAGATAACCTGGTGGCCCTGGGCGAGGCGGCCAGTGAAAATGCCACCTTTAAACGCCAGGCACAAGAGCGCACCCAGGTCCAGGAAGGTGCCGATTTGGCCGGCCAGGTCTTTGCCAGCGCCGCCATGCATAGAGTGGTGGACATGGCCTTGCAGGTGGCGCGCTCGGATGTGCCCGTGCTTATCACAGGTGCCAACGGCAGTGGTAAAGAAGGCATCGCCGAGATTGTTCACCGTAATTCCCCCCTTAAAGCCAAGCCCTTTATCAAGGTTAATGCCGGAGCCTTGCCCGCGGATTTGATTGAGGCCGAGCTCTTTGGAGCCGAAGCGGGGGCCTTCACCGGTGCCAAGCAAACCCGCATCGGTCGTTTCGAAGCCGCCGATGGTGGCACCTTGTTTTTGGATGAAATTGGCAACCTGCCGCTCGATGGTCAGGTGAAGCTGTTGCGGGTGCTGCAAACCGGCGAATTTGAACGTGTGGGCTCAACCCAAACCCGCAAGGTGAATGTGCGGGTGATCTCCGCCACTAACGCCGATTTGCTCGGTGATATCCAGCAGGGGCGCTTTCGCGAGGACCTGTATTATCGTCTTAATGTTATCGAACTCAGCATCCCTCCTTTGGCGCAGCGCAAGGACGATATTGCCGCCCTCATTGGGCATTTTTTACCGGGACGGGAATTAAGCCCCCACGCCGAAGCCATGTTGCGCCAGCACTGCTGGCCCGGCAACGTACGTGAGCTGGAAAATGCCTGTAAGCGCATTGGCGTGCTCAAACCCGAAGGCGAGTTGCAGGCTGAAGACTTTGCCCTGCATCATGTCGGTGAGAATCACCAGGCCAAGCATGAGCCGGAAAAGCACGAAATTGAAGCGGCCATGCGCGCTCACCAGGGGGTCGTCGCTAAGGTCGCTCGGGAGTTTGGTTTATCGCGTCAGGCCCTGTATCGACGCATGCAAAAGTTTGGTATTGATTACTGATGATTATATTTCCCAAAGGGGCGGGTCGGCTTATTTGGCAGCTCAGTCTGTGGATGAGCCTGTTTATCTGCCTGCTTGTCACCATCGGCGTCTTATTTGACGTATTTAACCTTATGCAGGGGCTGGTTCTGGCCCTGGCTTTGGGTGTAGTTCAGGCGCTCTTTGTAACCCTGGTGGTATCGCCCGTTGCCAAAGGCTTGCAGGCGGTTGAGTCGGGGCTGTTAAATTTTAAAGACGGGGATTTCTCCACCACCTTGGCCTATCAGGGCAATAATGAGCTGGGGGATTTATGCGCCCTGTACAATGAAACCGCCAACAAGCTGCATCAAGAGCGCCAGTGGATCTATCAACGAGAGCTGATGCTCGACAAGGTCTTGCATAACTCGCCGCAGGCTTTGCTGTTGGTAAATTCGAAAGGACAAATTGTGTATACCAATCACAGTGCTCGCGGTTTGCTATTTGCCGGTACTAAGGTGGAAGGGGAAACGCTCTCGAATCTTTTTTGTGGCATGCCCAAGGCCATTGCTGAGGCTCTGCAACGCGGCGGAGAGGGACTGTTTAGCGTAGAGCAGGAGCAGCAACAAAGGCAAACCTGGCATCTGGCCACCGGTGAATTTTTATTAAATAACCAGCCCCATAATCTCTTTATTCTTAAACCCATGACTCGGGAAATATCCCGTCAGGAGGTGCAGGTATGGAAGAAGGTGATACGTATTATCAGCCATGAGCTGAATAACTCCTTGGCGCCGATTTCCTCCATGTTGCACTCCGGGCGCTTAATCGCCCAGCGCAGTGATGATGAGCGTCTTGAGCGGGTGTTTAACACCATAGACGAGCGCATCGCCCGTCTGAGCGAGTTTGTGCAAGGCTATGGCAAGTTTGCAAAATTGCCGCAGCCGCAACTGAGTAAATTTAGATGGGTCGAGTTAATTCAAGGATTATCACAGCAATGGCAGTTTAAGGTGAAGGGAGAATTGGCAGAGTTCGGTTATGGCGACGAGACGCAAATTCAGCAGTTACTGATCAACTTGCTAAAAAATGCCCATGAAGCCGGTGGTGCCGCCGAGGATGTGTGGCTGAGCGTGGAAAGTCATGGACAGCAGTTAATTTGTGTCGGCGATAAGGGCAAGGGCATGACCGAGACAGTGATGGCCAGCGCCCTGGTGCCATTTTATTCCACCAAAAGCAGCGGCAGTGGTCTAGGTCTGGCCTTGTGCCGTGAAATTTGTGAAGCCCATCATGGCGATATCAGTTTGCATAATCAGCCCCAAGGCGGGCTGGTGGTGCGGGTAAATCTGCCCATGGTAAAGGTGTAGGCTTTGCCATGGCCTGGGCCAAATCAGCGTGGCGGGTAATTAAACTTGCTCGCCCACGGCGCTTGGGGCAAGCTAATGGCATGACACCCTATTGTCCACAGCTATGAGCAACACACTTTATATCACCGGGGCCGGCGTCAGTGCCGCTAGCGGTATTCCCACCTTTCGCGGTGAAGACGGTTACTGGCGCATCGGCAGTAAGAATTATACGCCCATGGAAATGGCGACGCGGCACATGTATCAAACGCGCCCGGATGAATTCCTCGCCTGGTATTACCACAGATTTGCCAGTTATCGTGATCATGGTCCGAACGAGGTGCATCACTGGCTGGCGGATAAGAATCTAATCACCCAAAATATCGATGGCCTCGATGGCAAGGCCGGCAACCAAGACTACATCGCCATTCATGGTCGCCTGGATTTGATGACCGAATTTCATGAACAGGGTGAGCCAGTCGAAAAGCATATTACCCCTTGGGAGCAGGTGGATGAGTCGCGCCTTAGCCAGTCGTTGTTAGAGATATTTGCCATTCCCGAGCAGGGGCCCATGCTTTATCGCTCATTTAAGCCCTTTGTGTTGCTGTTTGATGAGTTTTATACCGACCTGTATGGCATAGATGAGGCGCAGCGGCGCATGCTGGCGGCGGATCGTATAGTATTTATGGGCACCTCTTTTAGTGTCAATATTACCCAGATGGCACTGGAGGTGGCGCGCAGTTTAACAATTCCCATTGAGGTGGTTGACCCAGAACCCGCGCATATTATCCATCCTAACGTCACTTATCATAAAATGACGGCGCTGGAATATATTCAAAAGCAGGGCTAGGGCGAGCCCACGTTTTGGGCAAATAAAAACCCGACTTTCGTCGGGTTTGGTAACATCACAATTGAGTCGTTAACGCTTATTGATTCGCTTCAAGCTCTTCACGTGTTTCGCGGATTTTCTCAATCAGCGCATCAATCTGGTTTTTGGTTTCATCCGATAGCTCGCCGGCACCTTCTTTTGACTCATCCCAGGCTTTTTGTGCTAACTCTTTTGAGTCGGCCATTAGCTGGCTGAACTGAGTTTTGCCTTCATCGCTGGCAGCTGAAGCAAGAGCCTTGGTTTCAGCCATCAATTCATCAACTTTTTCAGAGAAGGACTCTTCTTGCAAGTTGTTGGCGGCTTCTTTTACTTCATCAACGGCGCTGTCCCAGGCGGCTACCACTTCCTCTTTGGCCTCTGCGGCACTTTCTTTAGCTTTTTCGCTGCTGGTTTTAGCATCTTCACAGGCACTCAGTACTAAGGCGCTGGCGATTAAGGTGATTACGGCAACTAGCTGTTTCATTTACATTTCCCTTTATGTTTAAGTAATGGGTTCATTATAGAACAAGAACTTAAATAGAGAATGAATGTTTTTTACAGCTCGCACCGAAGCAGGGCACGGACTTAGTGATTTCGCCCCGTTTTAGTACATCCATAGTCCAAATAAACAGGGTTTTAATACGTAATTATATGATATGCCGGCTTAATTTAATGTGGCATCAAACCTGCGTGCAGAAATTGTAAGCAATTGCAGCGAGGATTGAGTATGGCGATGAGTTACTTAAGCGCGATCGAGCGATATCGAGAACATTACGCCGATGTGGTGCCCTTATTGGAATCACTAATACATTCGCTGGTTGCCCAGAGCGATTGGCCGGGTAATGTGAATAAAGCGGTGGCACAGGTATGCCGGTGTTATGGTTTTGCCGAGTTGGTGTATGTGCTAAATGCCCAAGGCATGCAGCTCAGTGCTAATATTCAAGCCGATGGCCATATTGCCCCGGGCAGGGGCGTCAATCGTGCCAGCAGGCCTTACTTTATTGCCATTGCGGACAATCAATCCGCCGTAGTGATGACCGAGCCCTATATCTCTTTGGCATCGGGCAATTTGTGTGTCTCTGTATTAACAAGTTGCACCCTGGCAGAGCATAAGCAAGGTTACGCAGTTGTCGATGTTAACCTGGTTAAGCTTATTGAATATATCATGGGGGATCGCTCTCGCGGCCGCTTCAGTGGCGCATTTAAAGTCGGATACAGTGTGATTGTGGTGAGCCTATTTACCCTGGTTTTAGTCTTGGTTTATAACGTTGGCCTAGACATAGTAGATTTACTGGCCAACCTTAATAATGTGAGCGATCCGCTAAGGCCGTTCGGAATTATTATCTTTATCACCTTAGCCCTGTCGATATTTGACCTTGGCAAAACCATTTTAGAAGAAGAAATCTTAATGCATAAGGATATCTTCCGACATAGTTCAACCCGACGCACCATTAC
Organism: Pseudoalteromonas sp. T1lg76; assembly: GCF_002964725.1. Taxonomy (NCBI): domain Bacteria; kingdom Pseudomonadati; phylum Pseudomonadota; class Gammaproteobacteria; order Alteromonadales; family Pseudoalteromonadaceae; genus Pseudoalteromonas; species Pseudoalteromonas sp. T1lg76. The sequence continues at coordinate 77,429 of NZ_PQCE01000015.1, read as the reverse complement.
CCGGTTTATCTCGACAATATTGATAGCCGTGTCCATCGAGGCATTGCTTACCATGTTTAAAGCCTCGTTAGGGCAAGGCGAATTTACCATTCCCGCGTTATTGATGATGCTCAGTGTTATCGGCTTATTAATCGGCTTGGGGATTTATGTTTACCTCGGTGCCAAGGCCGAATTAATGCTGGTGGAGGCGCAGCAGCGGCGCACAAAAGTGTAGATTGCGCAACCAAAGGCAAGTGGGGTAATGCCCTAGTTAGGGTCCAAGTAGTTATGGGGGAAATAGCCAAGCCCGGTATTTCCCCTGTTTTTTAAGCCCAAATTTGGCTTACTTTATGAAACGAAGTCGCCAGCGCGCTCGGGCTGATACAGCACCTCGGTAATTTTCACTTTAAGGGTGCCGCCACTGGGCTTAGGCCACTCAATTTCATCGCCCACGGCCAAACCAATTAAGGCACTGCCTGCCGGCGCAAGAATAGATATTTTTTTACCGCTGGTGTCCATATCTTTTGGATACACTAAGGTCAGTTCGAGTTCTTTATCCGTCGACGCCACGTAAAATTTAACCGTTGAATTCATGGTAACCACATTGGGTGGCATCTGCTCAGGCGGCAGCGCATTGGCTCGATTTAGTTCTTCCTCCAACAACTCAAGGCCAGAGGCGCTGTTGTGAGGCAAAGACTCAATCAAGTCATAAAGGCGATCTAAATCCAAGGTAGAAATAGTAATGTCAGGTTTCTTGTTCATTTTTCTCAGCTAGCAAATAAATGCCCATAGGCATACAGGGTATTTAGCCGAGTATATCTACAAAATAAATAAAGCCAATGGTTATTTTTGCTGTTTTATTTAATGGGGTTTATTGGCTTTTTTGCAATATAAATATTGATTTCAAGGTGGGGAAATAAAATTGATATCGCTCCCTTTTCATGGAAACCAGTCAAGAACGTAAGGCGGCAATGGAGAACGTCATATAGATGCCTTGGGCACTCGTGGCCGGCGCAATTCGCGCTCCCTGCAAGGGATTAGGCTGATAGACCTAATGTGCTTAAGGCTTCTCATGACGCCCTGTGTAATCATCTGCTCCAACTACAAATTTAACGATACGCTTTTTGTTTTCCAATGATAGAATCGCGCTCACTGCGTCTATTTTTGGTTTATTAAATTTAGCTAATCATGTACGAAAACATAAGATACTCGTTAAACAACCTGAAGAACAACAAGCTGTTCGAGCTGGCCGTGGTGTCGGTGATCATTATTTCCGCCTTAGAGATAGGAGCAAAAACCTTTTCTTTGCCGGATGGAGCCATGTCCTTCACCAACATACTGGACGTGTTTATTACCGTCTTCTTTTTGTTCGAAATATCGATCCGTTTTATCACAGATGAAGACAAGAAGAACTTCTTTAAAAAAGGCTGGAATATATTCGATACCCTGGTTGTTGCCGTCAGCCTGATCCCCATCAATGACAGTGAAATGGCCCTGTTGGCGCGCCTGGTCAGGGTGTTCCGGGTATTGCGTATGGTCTCTGTGGTGCCGGAGCTTCGCGTGTTGATCAACTCCCTGATCAAGGCTCTGCCGCAGTTGGGTTATGTGATCCTGTTGATGTTTATCATCTTCTATATCTACGCCGCATTCGGCAGTTTTATCTTTAAAGACATTAACCCGGATTTATGGGGTGACATCGCCATTTCCATGCTGACTTTATTCCGTATCATGACCTTCGAAGACTGGACCGATATTCAATACGAAACCATGGAAGTCTACCCCATGTCGTGGATTTTCTACCTGACGTTTATCTTCTTCACCGCATTTGCCTTTTTAAACATGGTGATAGGCATAGTGGTTAATGTGATGGAAGACGAACACGCCAAGGTGCGCCAGGAAAAGGAAGCGGCGGACAATACCCCAACCATAGAAGACCTGCACAAGGAAATACAAGAGCTGAAACAGCTAATTAAGGAGCAGGGCAAGGCGCAAGGGTAAACGCCTTTATCTCGGTGGGTATGTCATATCCACCAATTTAAGTTACCACTGAGCCATCGGGTTTAACACTCATCAATAGTTTGACCCGATGGCCGACTTTCGCCTCACTTTAACAGTTGCAGGGCACTTAAAACCCCCCTGCAATTGCCCCCTCAAACGAACTACAAACTTTTAGTTTTAAACTGCCCGCGATGCCTGTGCTGCCCAGAGTGCGTTCAAATTTGCAACGGGAAAATTTGTCACTACTCAAAAATCACCCAATAAAAACTTCGTACTTGTTAGTGTAGGGGTTATTTATTGAGCGGTGGTTGTGTTATAAAAATAGACTTTAATTAATATGATATTTTAAAAAGTACATTTCGCTGTACATAAAGATGATACTTAAACCCCCACTTAATCGCCTTATTGATATTTATTAATATAGGATGTAAAAGTAATAATAATTTCTCACGAATGCCGATATCTATCCTAGTGTGGCATGTTTTTATATATTAGAAGGTTAAGCAAGACATGGACGACTTGATCCCCTTTTCGATCGCAAAGTCACAAAACTTCAAAAAATACCGCTTGGCAAAAGAATTTGAAGTAAGTGGCCATGGATACCGCCCTTTGAATTTTGTTGTTTGCGTTATTAATCCGAAATTTTAAAGGGTTCTTTATGTTTATAAAGTTCATAGCACACCCTGATGTACAAAGTGGTAATCATCAAAGTGTATACCAGCATTTGCAAGCCGTAGGCGAAATTTCAGCAAAACTCGCGACAAAAATAGGCTTTGCCGAGCAAGGCCGATTAATTGGTTTAATGCATGATTTTGGTAAATACAGTAGCGCTTTTCAAGATTACATGCGCCTGATTATTGCTGAGCAAACGGGCTACAACCCCGATAATGATGAAGGGAGTAGTGAAAACTCAGACAGTAAAAGCTTAAAAGGTAAAATTGATCACTCTAGTGCTGGTGCTAAATGGGTGTTTGAGGCACTTTTCCCTCATTACATGAAGTTAAAACAACAAGACGAAACGCTCGCGCCATACGCTCTTGCAACTGCACAAGCATTAAGTATGTGCATTGCATCGCACCATAGCGGGTTGATTGATAGCTTGTCTGAAAATGATAATGTTTTTGCGAATCGTCTCAAAAAAACCGATGAATTTACTCACCAAAAAGAGTGTATTAAAAGCGCTGATCCTAAATTGCTTGAACAAGCACAGTCACTTGCAAGTTTTGATTTTATCTTAGAAAGCAGCCAGCAACTAAAAACCATGTTTGATAGTTTTGAACTTTCATCGATTGAGCAGGACTATTATCTTGGTATGTTTACCAAAATGCTGTTCAGTTGTTTAATTGATGCAGACAGAATAGATAGTGCTGACTTTGAGCAACCAAGTAATAAAGCGGTACGTTTTCAGCAAACTAATTGGGCATTTGCTTGCGATAAAGTTGAAAGCTTTATCGCGCAATTTGAGCCAATTAATCCAATTGACCATATTCGTGCTGAGATATCCGAAAACTGTTTTAATCGCTCGCAAGATGAAACAGGCATCTATAGTTTGACCGTGCCAACAGGTGGTGGAAAAACATACGCAAGCCTACGTTTTGCGCTGCATCATGCTAAAAAGCATAACCTTGATAGGATCATCTATATTATTCCGTTTACCTCGATCATTGAGCAAAATGCCAATGCTATTCGAGGTGTGTTAGACGAATTAAATAATGATGATTGGGTATTAGAACATCATTCAAGCTTAGAGCCCGAGCAACAAACATGGCGTTCAAAGCTGGCCTGTGAAAATTGGGATAAACCCATAGTGCTTACAACCATGGTACAGTTTCTTGAAAGCATGTTTGCAAGTGGTACGCGCGGTTCAAGACGCCTGCACCAACTCAGCAATGCGGTGCTGGTTTTTGATGAAATTCAAACACTCCCTATTCGTTGTGTGCATTTGTTCAATAACACCATTAACTATTTAACGCGTTTTTGTAACACCACAACGCTTATGTGCACTGCCACGCAACCGTTACTCAATCAGTTACCTGAACAGATAAAACCGTTTGGTGAACTGCAGTTATCGCTAAAAAATGAACTCACACCAAATATCGACAAGCTCTATCAACAGCTTGAACGCGTGAGTTTAAAGAACCTAACTAAAAAAGACGGTTGGAATGAAACCGAAATCACAGAACTTGTTCAACAGCAATTATCAGCGGTGCAAAGCTGTTTAGTGATTGTAAATACCAAAGCGTGGGCAAAAACCTTATTCCAAGCGTTACAAAGCCAAGTTACTGATGAGACAAAGATCTTTCATTTAAGCACCGGTATGTGTTCGGCTCACCGTAAAGAAATTTTAGATGAGGTAAGAGCGCGTTTATCTAATGGGTTGGCGACTTTATGTATTAGTACACAGTTAATCGAAGCGGGTGTCGATGTTGATTTTGGCAGCGTTATCCGTTTTGTTGCAGGGCTAGATTCAATTGCGCAAGCCGCCGGGCGTTGTAACCGAAATGGTAAGCAACAAAAAGGCAGTGTGTTTGTGGTTAACCCCGCCCAAGAAAACGTCGGCATGCTACAAGATATTAAAACAGGGATTGCAGCTACAAACCGCATATTTACCGAGTTTGCGGAGGCTGATTTACTTAAACCTGAGGCAATGAATCGGTATTTTCAATACTACTTTTATGAACGACATAAAGAGATGGCATATCCATTTAAGCAAGATCAAACCTTGCTTAATTTGCTAAGTAGTAACCAAAGAAACATCAATAAAACACCATTTACATTAAAGCAGTCTTTTATGACTGCTGCGAAACAGTTTAAAGCCATTGATGCACCTGTGCATTCGGTAATTGTGCCTTTTAATGAAGAAGCGCAAAGCATAATCACACAGTTGTGTGCACTAGATAAACGATTTGATGCAGCAAGTTACCGGAGCCTGTTAAAAGCCGCGCAAAAGTACAGTGTGAATATCTTTCCCAATGTATGGCAAAAACTGACCGACCAGCAATCGGTATTCCCAATAGCACCAGATGAAGATGTGTTTTATTTGAGTGAAGAGTTTTACAGCCAAGATTTTGGTTTGAGCTTAGACGTGACTAACGCTCAGCAAGATTTCATTATTTAAAAGCAACCATGTTTTTAACAAGGAGAGCCATGTGAAAAACAGTATTAGTTTTAGATTATGGGGTAGGTATGCGTTATTTACTGACCCCATAACAAAAGTAGGAGGTGAAAAGTGTACTTATCACATTCCTACTTACGAGGCGATAAAAGGAGTTTTAAAATCAATCTATTGGAAGCCAACACTAGTTTGGCATGTTGATAGAGTGAGAGTGATTAAACCGTTAAGAACCCAAACTAAAGGCACAAAGCCGTTGAACTGGGGAGGCGGTAATACCTTAGCGTATTACACTTTTTTACATGATGTTGAATACCAAATTGAAGCCCATTTTGAGTGGAATGAACATCGTCCTGAACTAGCGAAAGATAGAGTAGATGGTAAGCATTTTGCCATTGCTAAACGCATGCTTGAAAAGGGCGGACGTCAAGATGTATTTTTGGGCACACGCGATTGCCAAGGCTATGTTGAGCCATGTGTGTTTGGCGAAGGTGAGGGCGCATACGATAATATCGACGAGCTAGGCTTTGGTTTAATGTTTCATAGTTTTGGTTACCCTGACGAAACTGGTAACGATGAACTTGTAAGCAGATTTTGGCATGGTGTGATGAAAAACGGCGTGATTGAATACCCTCATGTAGCAGCATGCCCAGTAACGCGTCATGTTAGAGAAATGAGCGCCAAAAGCTTTGAGCTTGAACAAAATATGCGAAGTGTTGAGCAAACGGAGACTTGCCTATGACTTGGTTAACGACGCTCTACAAAACCTACGATGAGCTTGAAAAACTCAATGACACTTTGCCATTTGAACAGCAAGTAATGCCAATTTGCCACACCCCACAAACAGCACATATCCATATTGCCATCAACAATAAAGGTGAGTTCCTTCGTGCTGAAGTATTAGAAAAAACTATTCCTGTAATCCCTGCGACTGAGTCATCAGCTGGAAGAGCTAGTGGATTAGCACCACATGCATTGGCCGATAAAATTCAATACGTTGCAAAAGACTACAGTGATTTTGGTGGTATTAAAAAGTCTGGATTTGAGTTGTTTCAAGCACAGTTAAAAGCTTGGTGTGATTCAGAGTATAGCCACGCTGCGGTACGCGCTGTGTACCAATATATTGAAAAAGGTGCAGTGGTTGCAGATTTAATCGCTGCAAAAGTGTTACATGAGCAAAACGGGCAACTGCTTACAAAGTGGCAAGATGAGGGAGAAACTCCAGCATTACTAAAGATTCTACCTAAAGAAAAAGGGCTCTTTGATCAAGGTTCCGCGCTTGTATGCTGGAGTGTTGAAATACCCGGCGAGCCTCAATCGAAAACTTGGCTTGACCCAAGTATTCAACAAAGTTGGATCGCTTTTGATAGTCAAAATGGCGATAGCAGCGCCTTATGTTATGCCACGGGCGAAGAAAAACTTGCAGCAAGCAATCATCCAGCAAAAATACGCCACAGTGGTGATAAAGCTAAGTTAATTTCTGCCAATGATAAAAGTGGATATACCTTTCGTGGGCGCTTTTTATCAAATGAAGAAGCTTGCAATATTAGCTTTGAAGTAACGCAGAAAGCGCATAATGCATTACGTTGTTTGTTAACTAAACAAAGCGTATTTAGAAATGGCGACCAGGTTTATTTAGCGTGGGCTGTATCGGGTAAAAACATCCCCAAACCTGCTGAGCCTGATTTCAACGACTTAGCAACTTTCTTAGAAGCGACAGAAAGCGTTGATCATACGCAAGACTTAGGCCGAGCTTATGCCAACCAGTTGAAGTTGTACTTTAACGGAATCAAAACAAAAAACCAGCTGGATGATAACGAACAAATTGCGCTGTTAGGGCTAGATTCAGCCACGCCCGGGCGAATGGGGATTTTGTATTATCGTGAAACCATAGCGAAAGAGTTCTTAGCACGATTAGAGCAGTGGCAACTCGATCTTGGCTGGCAACAAAGAGTCAAAATCAATGAGCAGTGGCGATGGGTTAATAGTGCTCCGAGTTTATATAGAGTGCTTGATGGCGTATACGGTGATGTACTTAAATCAGCCGATCCCTTGAAGAAAAACCTTATTACCCGTTTATACCCGTGTATCGTTGAGGGTAAGCCTATACCGCAAGACATTATGCAAAGCGCGTTTTACCGAGCAACTAATCGTGTCGCCTATAAATCAGATCAAACTTGGCTTTGGTTACAAAATTTAGGCATCGCCTGTTCACTGATCAAAGGGTTTTACACCCGAACAACCAATTCAACTATTCAAAAGGAATACCCAATGGCATTACAACAAGACAATGCCGCGCGCGACTATTTGTTTGGTCGTTTACTAGCGGTGGCAAATAAGGTTGAAAAAATAGCGCTCTCAAGCAGCGAAGCAAGTCGTTTAACAACGGCAGAGCGTTTTATGACGCAATTTGTCAACAAACCCGCGTCAACTTGGCTCAACATCAGTAATGCCTTAGTGCCTTATCAGCAAAGGTTATTTAATAACTATCAAGGGTACGATAAAGCAACTAAAGCACTTATTAGCCAAATAACCGATATGTTTGAACCTGCCGATTTTACCTCAAACCAAAAGCTAAGCCCTGAATTTTTGCTTGGCTTTCATAATCAAATGATGTGGTTAGAAACCCATAAAGTCGAAAAGGGCCTGTGGGTTAAAAAAATTACAGACATGCAGACAACAGAATCACTAGAAGAAACAGTTTAAGAAAAGGAACATCATTATGACTTTACAAAATAAAATCGATTTTGCATTAATTTTTAACGTACTAAATGCTAACCCTAATGGCGATCCACTAAACGGCAATCGCCCTCGCACTGATTATGACGGTTTTGGTGAAATTACGGATGTGTGTTTAAAGCGAAAAATCCGTGACCGTTTACAAGAGGCGGGAGAAAGCATTTTTGTGCAATCTGATGAAAAGAAAACAGATGGCATGACAAGCCTACGTAACCGTGCTGAATCTGACGAATTTGGTTTAGGTAAAGATGCATTCAACAGCAAAAAAACAGCACCAGTTCAAGCTGCTAAATTATGCTGTGAAAAATGGCTCGATGTACGTGCATTCGGCCAAGTTTTTGCGTTCAAAGGCACAGGTTCAGATGGCGTCTCTATTCCAATCCGAGGGCCTGTAACTATTCAGAGCGCTTTTAGTATTGAGCCTGTGAGTATTACTAGCACACAAATTACAAAGAGCGTGAGTGGTGAAGGTGATGGCACTAAAAAGTCCTCCGATACCATGGGTATGAAACACCGTGTAGATAAAGCAACCTATGTTGCCTTTGGTGCTATGACACCACAACTTGCTGAAAAAACGGGTTTCAACAACGAAGATGCAGACAAGATAAAAAGCGTTTTAGTTAAACTTTTTGAAGGTGATGCCTCATCCGCTCGACCAGAAGGTTCAATGGGGATTTCACACCTTGTATGGTGGCAACATGATTCTAAATCTGGTCAATATTCGTCGGCAAAAGTACACAAAACGCTACGAGAGCATATTGAAAAAGGTTTACCGCTTGAAACTTCAGCACTCAATGATTCGCTGGTGACAGCGTTGCAAGGATTAGAGCCAGAAGTAATCGAAGGCTTCTAATGTTAGATGCTCGCCTAGTCAATATCTCAGCCCTGCAACACTTTGCTTTTTGTCAGCGCCAATGCGCGCTGATCCACCTTGAGCAGGTTTGGAAAGAAAACTACCTAACTGCACATGGACGGCAGTTGCATGAGCGAGTAGACAGCGGTGAGCCAGAAACACGCAAAGGCGTGCGTTTTGAACGTGGCGTAGTAGTAACTGCGCCACAATTAGGCTTAACAGGTAAACTAGACTTATTAGAACACCATAAAGCAAGTAACCAATTTATACCCGTTGAATATAAACGCGGTAAACCAAAAGCTAATGACATAGATAAAGTGCAACTTTGTGCGCAAGCACTGTGTATTGAAGAGATGCTAGCCGTTGAGGTTAAACAAGGCGCGCTCTGGTATTGGCAAACACGAAAGCGCATTGAAATTGAATTCGACAGCGAATTGCGAACGCAAACAAAAACCTTGATAACGCAAGTGCAACAGTTATTTGCACAAGTGAAAACACCAGCACCAACCACAGGTAAACACTGCAAAGCCTGTTCTCTCATTGATATTTGTCAGCCAAATTTAACAGAACACGATGCTTCAAATCGTTATATAGCCACGTTATTTAACATGGAGACCGAATGAAAAAACTGCAAAATTCGCTTTATATCACCAAAGACGGCGTGTATTTGCACAAACAACGCGAAACCTTGCTGATTGAGCAAAGAATTGAAGGCGAAAAGCAAAAGCTGATGCAGCTTCCTATACATTCAATAGGCAGTATATTTTGTTTTGGTAATATCATGGTTTCTCCTCAGTTGCTCGGTTTTTGTGGTGAGAACGGCACACACTTGGCTTTTTTCGATATGCATGGTCGCTTTCTTGCGAACGTGGTGGGTAAACAAACCGGTAATGTATTGCTACGCAGGCAACAGTTTAATGTTGACGAGTTAACAGCAAACGAACTCGCAAAACATATTGTTGCCGCAAAAATTCGCTCATCACGTATGTTGCTATTACGTTTTAGACGTAATCACACTGGTACACCACAAATTGAAAAAGCCATAGAACGCTTAAAACAAATTATCGAACAGCTTCAAGGCGTTAGCGCCTACGATACAATTCTTGGATTAGAAGGTGAAGCCGCATCACATTACTTTGCCGCGTTTGCTGATATGTTTATAGGTAATGGTGAAAAACAGCTATTTGATAAACGCACTCGCAGACCGCCTAAAGATCCGGTGAATGCAGTGATTTCATTGCTGTATGCAGTGCTTGGACAAGAAATTAGCGGTGCACTACAAGGAGTGGGGCTAGATCCGCAAGTTGGCTTTTTGCATAAAGAAAGGCCCGGTAGAAACAGTTTAGCACTCGATATCCTAGAAGAGTTTAGAGCTTATATCATCGATAGCATCGCGCTAAAGCTGTTCAACAATCAAACCCTCACAGTCAAAGATTTTGAGACCGATTGTTTAGGCGGCGTAACGATTAAAGACGATGCGCGAAAACAAATTTTTCAAGCGTATCAGGCTAAAAAGCAAGAAGAAGTGATACACCCGTTTTTACAAGAGAAAGTGCAAATTGGCTTACTCCCGCATATACAAGCCATGTTACTGGCGCGTCACTTGCGCGGTGATTTAGCACATTATCCGCCTTTTTTGATTAAAAAATAAGGAATGTGAGCCATGATGGTATTAGTAACATACGATGTGTCATTTACCAGTGAAGATGGGCAAAAGCGTCTTAGACAGTTAGCGAAAGTATGTTTAGATTATGGCATTCGTGTGCAATACTCAGTGTTTGAGTGCGAAATAGATTCAACGCAATGGTTAATTTTTAAAGAGAAACTTCTATCTATTTATGACCCAGAAGTAGACAGTCTGCGCTTTTACAAGCTCGGCAAAAATTGGCAAAACAAAGTCGAACATCACGGTGCTAAAGTCGCCTTAGACATATTCAGAGACACCCTCATTTTATAAATCGCTACGGCCTTGTTCTCAGTAAAATGCTGGGGATCTAGCGATGTTGTAAGCTCTTTAAAAATATAGAAAAACATATTCGTAAAAAATTAACACAAGGTCTTTATGTTCATTTGCTTAAAGTTAGCGGAAAACAATAGACTGTGTTAGTTTATGCGCGCCTTTGAGAAAAGGCAGTCGCGCCTCCCGCAGGCGCGTGGATTGAAACACGTAAGCTGGTGGACGGTTCAATCGTATCAACTTCGTCGCGCCTCCCGCAGGCGCGTGGATTGAAACTTTTAAAAGACAAGAGTTTAAGTATCTTGTTAAGTCGCGCCTCCCGCAGGCGCGTGGATTGAAACACTATTGACCGAAAAGACGAGGCAACACAAGATAGTCGCGCCTCCCGCAGGCGCGTGGATTGAAACATAGTTACCCAGCTAGACCAAATTGAGCTTATACGTCGCGCCTCCCGCAGGCGCGTGGATTGAAACACAACTTAACCGATGAAGAAGCAAGGTTTATCTATGTCGCGCCTCCCGCAGGCGCGTGGATTGAAACGTATCATTGCAACTATGACGGCACCGGTTATTCAGTCGCGCCTCCCGCAGGCGCGTGGATTGAAACATTATTACAGTACTTTGATCGTCAATGTCATAAGGTCGCGCCTCCCGCAGGCGCGTGGATTGAAACATTGTCACTCCGTATGCGATGCTAAACTTATACGCGTCGCGCCTCCCGCAGGCGCGTGGATTGAAACAATTTCGCCAAGTAAACTTTCCACCTCTCCTTGCAAGTCGCGCCTCCCGCAGGCGCGTGGATTGAAACTATGTGGCGCTGGGCATGTCGGCATTCTTGGCGGTCGCGCCTCCCGCAGGCGCGTGGATTGAAACAACTTCCTCGACGGCCTTGTTGACACTATGTCGCGTCGCGCCTCCCGCAGGCGCGTGGATTGAAACAATTATTGAGGTGCAGAAAGATGCGGCTGATGCGGTCGCGCCTCCCGCAGGCGCGTGGATTGAAACCCACACAATGACAAATTGCACTGTGGCGTTAATGTCGCGCCTCCCGCAGGCGCGTGGATTGAAACAGGATATTGTTAACGAGGCTGATTTTGATTTTGTCGCGCCTCCCGCAGGCGCGTGGATTGAAACAAGACCAGTTAAAAATAAAAGCGCCTAAGATATAGTCGCGCCTCCCGCAGGCGCGTGGATTGAAACACAACTGCGCAAGAGCTGCAGAACTGGATTTTGAGTCGCGCCTCCCGCAGGCGCGTGGATTGAAACAACTAAGTATTCTGGGCCGGTGAGAATTTGGGCGTCGCGCCTCCCGCAGGCGCGTGGATTGAAACCGCAGGTCGCCTAGCGGTTGCGCTGGCCGATACGTCGCGCCTCCCGCAGGCGCGTGGATTGAAACTATCCCTATCTACAGACTCAACAAAGACAGCGATGTCGCGCCTCCCGCAGGCGCGTGGATTGAAACAGGATATTATTAGTGAGGCTGAGTTTGATTTTAGTCGCGCCTCCCGCAGGCGCGTGGATTGAAACATGATGCAACTACGTGACTGTAAAGCGCGCATGGTCGCGCCTCCCGCAGGCGCGTGGATTGAAACTCAAATAACACTTAGCTATAAGCATATAACTAAAAGGTCGCGCCTCCCGCAGGCGCGTGGATTGAAACGTTGGCTCGGAATGCGTGATCTGCTATGTCGTTTGTCGCGCCTCCCGCAGGCGCGTGGATTGAAACAATTACGTTGTCAACGATAATCATCATGTGACTGTCGCGCCTCCCGCAGGCGCGTGGATTGAAACATATCCAACCCGATTACTTCGTGTGAAGTTTTATGTCGCGCCTCCCGCAGGCGCGTGGATTGAAACCACGATAACCGGGCAAGCAGAGGATTTTGCATATGTCGCGCCTCCCGCAGGCGCGTGGATTGAAACAAAATTAAACGCCGCGAGAATATCAGTGCTGGTGTCGCGCCTCCCGCAGGCGCGTGGATTGAAACATGTCTATGGCCCTGTAAATTCACTTCCAAGGTGTCGCGCCTCCCGCAGGCGCGTGGATTGAAACCAAGTCCCAGGGGAGCCTTTAGTGACACAAACGTTGTCGCGCCTCCCGCAGGCGCGTGGATTGAAACATCGTCACTCCGTATGCGATGCTAAACTTATACGGTCGCGCCTCCCGCAGGCGCGTGGATTGAAACAGGTATCATGGACAGGTTGCCCATGTTGTCCTGTCGCGCCTCCCGCAGGCGCGTGGATTGAAACCGAGTTGATGCTCCAATTTTTAGAGTGTAACGGTGTCGCGCCTCCCGCAGGCGCGTGGATTGAAACATTTACGCCCTTCATTACCTGCCCGTCAACCTCGTCGCGCCTCCCGCAGGCGCGTGGATTGAAACGTTACGCAAAACGGTGAGTTGGCGCAGTACCTTGTCGCGCCTCCCGCAGGCGCGTGGATTGAAACATTCGATGAGATGGACTGCTACGGCCTTGTTGAGTCGCGCCTCCCGCAGGCGCGTGGATTGAAACGATAGATTTAGGTACCGAATACCACAACTCCATACGTCGCGCCTCCCGCAGGCGCGTGGATTGAAACCTTGTTTATGATGAACTCTTAGCGCTACACCAAGTCGCGCCTCCCGCAGGCGCGTGGATTGAAACAAGCAAGGCAAGTACGGCGATCCTGACCAATACGTCGCGCCTCCCGCAGGCGCGTGGATTGAAACTACAGTAACAACTTAAAGCAATCAGAGCAGGCTGTCGCGCCTCCCGCAGGCGCGTGGATTGAAACCCCTCATAGCCTTTGCGCTCGGCGAACGCGATAAGTCGCGCCTCCCGCAGGCGCGTGGATTGAAACCATAGTGATGCGCCCACGCAAGAAGCGCTATTAGGTCGCGCCTCCCGCAGGCGCGTGGATTGAAACGATTACACCTTTGATGATGTAGAAATGTCAGTCGTCGCGCCTCCCGCAGGCGCGTGGATTGAAACTATCGCCCATAATTCACCCTCGAGTAACTGCGGGGTCGCGCCTCCCGCAGGCGCGTGGATTGAAACCCCTGAAGCTCCAGGAGCGCCTTTTGAGGATCGTGTCGCGCCTCCCGCAGGCGCGTGGATTGAAACGAAGTAAACAGCGCTGGCCGATTTAAAGGAACCGTCGCGCCTCCCGCAGGCGCGTGGATTGAAACCTTTCTACCTTCCTTAACGTGAATATGGCCGTTTGTCGCGCCTCCCGCAGGCGCGTGGATTGAAACCGGTTTCGTGCAAAAAAGTGATCATTTTGACATGGTCGCGCCTCCCGCAGGCGCGTGGATTGAAACTAATGGCATTACAATCAAAAACCTACGTGGTAGGGTCGCGCCTCCCGCAGGCGCGTGGATTGAAACCATGTTGCCGTTTTATGAGAGTTGGCCGCTGAAAGTCGCGCCTCCCGCAGGCGCGTGGATTGAAACTCAGGCGCTAACGCTGAGATAAAAGCCTGCCTGAAGTCGCGCCTCCCGCAGGCGCGTGGCGCGTGGATTGAAACAGACGTAGCGCAGCAGCTTGAATTATGGGTGTCCGTCGCGCCTCCCGCAGGCGCGTGGATTGAAACTTGAGAAATCCCCATAGCTTGATTGAAATTGTCGTCGCGCCTACCTCTTTTCACCGCTAACCATGTTCAAGCCGCACAAAGTGCGTTGAAATTTGCTCCGGTAAAACTTGCCACTACCCAAATTTTACTTAGTAAAACCTCCGTGTTAGCCAGCTGAGGGGGTTATTGATTGGTGAAAAGGGAAATTAAGCTGGAGTGCGGATATTTCCCATTACTTGGCTCGCGCCAGGTTTTGTGTTGTTATTCTTATTAATCCCTGTCGCTATCATCTTGTATGTTTGGTGGTGGCAGTGGATCCGTTGCTCTTAATTATTATTTACTAAGCTAGTCCTATGACGAAAACCATCGAGCAGTACCGAGAACTGGTGTTTGGGAGAGTTCCTCTCAATATCTTTAGGCCAAATATATTACTGGTTGTTTTTGTGCTCGGTTCTTGCCTGGGGTTTGCCTCTAATGCCAACGCAACCTTAACTTTAAAAGCCGACCGTCAACACAACGTCAACGCGACCTCCTTCAATGTGGAAGATGGCCTATCCGCCAACTCGCTACAAGATATGGAGTTTGATCAATTTTCCAGGCTTTGGATAGCAACGCAAGACGGCGTAAATATGCTTGATGCCAATCAAGTTATCGCCTTTGGTCCGACGCACGTGGAGCGAGGGCTAAAGGGCAGTTACATTCATGAGCTGTTATTCGATAACAAGAGTGGTTTGTGGGTGTTGTCAAACCATGGGATCGAACGTTTGGATACGGTGGATTTTTCAGCCGTTGATGTAAGTCCACAGCTTCCGCCGGCGCAAACGTTGAGAAGCCTAATTCAATGGGATAACCAGCACATAGCAGCGCTCGCGGATAACCAACTGGTTTTGATTGATACAACACGCTTCAGTGTTGTTAAGGCTCGCGATTCACTTGGCCCAGTGAATAACCAAAGAGAAATCAATGGTCGCCTCTTAATACAAACAGAGAATCAGTTTAGCTGGGTTGAGCCGGAGACCTTTGCATTAACACCCGCTTATCCTGTCCCGGATAAGCGCAGGGTAATTAGTTATACGCTCGATAGTAATAATCTTCTCTGGGTTGTGTCATTGGGAGGCAATATTTACAGGTGCGACAAGCTTCAATGTGAATCAGTGAGCTTAGTCACTAAGGAAGGGGAGGTCGCATCCGCAGGTCGAATTGTCGAGGATAATGGCAAATTATTTATAGTCAGCAGCGAGGGTTTATTCGTTGTAAACGCACAACTTAACAATGTAAGCCTATTAACGACAGACAATCAGAAAAACCTGTTTTCCAAGCGTCTTCACTATCATCGTTTGTTGATCGGCGACAATGGTGATTTACTTATAGGTTCTATGGATGGGCTTTACCTTTTGCCTTCAAGTTATGAGGCCATTTCAAGCTATGCTGATTTTGAGACTAGGTTTGGCGAAGAGCCCTTGTCGGCCGCCGTGATTCAAGAAGATGAACAACAACGTCTGGTGTTAGCTGGGTCTTCCACGCTACTTTATTTTAAAGAAGAGCGGGGGGAGCTTACCCTACTCGAACGGCGCAATTACCCCGAGGGTTTTGAACCCGTCCATTTTATCCATACTGCTAACAGGGTCTTTTTAAACTCTTATCGTTCCGGGAGCTTATACCACTCAAACGGTCAATGGCTTGGCTTGGGGTCGCTAATGCCAGAGCTAGAGGGAGAAAAAACGCCTTTATCGGATGTATACGAACTGGCCTCAGGCGACCTGGTGCTTCTGTATCTCGATGAGCTGGTTTTTATGAGGAAACGGGCTGAACAGTATTTCATTCAATGGCGAACTCCACTTGCAGCAGAGCTTGCTTATCGTGTTAGTGTAAAGGACGACACTCTCTTTGTCGCGACGTTCAACGACGGGTTACTGATAGCTAATTGGGATGATGAACAGGCACCTGAAGGTTGGCAGACCATAGCTAGTGAGAAAATGTTAACTGGCATAGAGCAGATTGATAATGCCCTTGTACTGCTGACTTTGGGTCAGGGTTTATCTCGTATCGAGCCAACTAAGGATGGTTTTAAAGAAGTGGAAATTGAAGACAATCATTTACTGATTAATAAAGTGACACTGTGTATGGCGCCTTATATGCAAGAGGGCTGGATAGTTTCGACTAATAATGGCGTGGCGATATTTGATAACAGCCTTTCTCTACAAGACTATTTAATCATGGATGACGGCTTGAGCCACCGCGAAAGCTTTCAATTTGCTTGCACAAAGATAAACAACAGCACTGTGAATGTTGGCTTTAATGGGGTGACGGTATTTCACGATAAGCTGGCACTCAGGCCAGGGCCGTACTTGAGTTGGGTGAGTTCAAAGGTCGATGGCAAACCATTCACTATCTATGGCGAAGAGCAGCAATTTACCGCGCCCGATATGTTGGCATTTAAAACAGCATTGAGTTTTATGTCTCTCAATGACAATACCGTCATCGAGTATTCGTTAAACACCCAAGAGGGTGAGTGGACTAAGCAAGAGGAAACCTTGGTTACTTTACCTTCCTTGTCATCAGGTACTTACCAACTATTTGTTCGTGCTCGCTTAGAAAACGGCATACTCAGTAACACTCTTAAGTTTCAATTTAAAGTTAAGCCGCCAGTGTGGCTGCAACCGCCTGCAATAATAATCTATACCTTGATTTTCACGGCATTTGTAATTTGGGTGTATAGCCTGGTCATGCGCAGTAAATTGGAGCGACTAAAGTATCTGGAGAAGCAAAAAGCCTTACAAGACGCTTACACCAAAGAGCTGCAATATCAAATAAAGCAAACAACCGAAGAATTAGAACAGAAGCAGCGGCTGCGAATAAAGGAACAACAGGATAAGGCGCGCTTCATTACGGGCGCTAGTCATGATATTAAAAATTTAGTGAGTTTATTGAAGCTCAATGTTTTCAGGGGCTCACCGACGGGGGCGAGTGCGACGCACAGTAGTGCCCATCTGGGTAGTGTTGTAGATAGCTTGGACCAGCTTACGGAAAATATTGCGCAGCTTTCAAAGCTTGATGCGGGGATCATCGAGCCCGTAAAAGCACAAGTTGCCTTGGACCCCATTTTAAAATCCGTTGAGAATATGTTTTCACCCCTGTGTAAATCCAGAAACTTGTCCTTTAAAGTCAGCGCACCTAAGGGTCAATTTATTCAAACAGACGGTCATTTACTGCTCAGACTCATAAATAACCTGGTGGACAATGCCATTAAAAACACACCAGAGAATGGAGAGGTAGGTATAGTTGCTGAATGTTCGGGTGATAGTTGTCATATTCTCGTTAAAGACAATGGTCCAGGCTTACCCGAAGGCATCTGTCTCGATAACATAGCGCCATTTTCCAGAGGAACTCATTCATATACCGGCAGTGGGCTGGGGCTCTCGGTGGTCAGTAAGATTGCCGAGCTGTTAAACATTCCCTTGAGCTATCGCAACGCTAACCCCCATGGCGCCATTTTTGAAATAGTGCTTAAAACAGCCAAACCGGCAGATATTTCAGACCAGACAGAGCAATCGGCACCGATAAAGCTGGCACTCGTTGAGGATGACCCGCAACAATTAAATTGGCTTGCAAACACCTTAAGAGCGATGAATTATGAGGTTCATTGCTTTACATGTGCTGACGAGTTACTCGCAACTGATGGCACACAGTTTTGGGCGATCATCTCAGATGTTGATTTAGCGCAACCAAAAGATGGTATAGATTATCTCGAAGAATATCGGCAAAAGCTGGCAGAGCATGGTGTGCTTGTGTATGTTTCCGGTAACCTTCAAGCTAAAGCAAGGTTGAGCAAAAACAGTGGCGTTTTCTTTATGAAAAAACCCATAAAGTGTAAAAAGCTAGAACAACTTTTAATCAGAGGTTTAAAGCAATGAGTCGTTTTCAGGTTGTAATTGCAGATGACCACCCCCTTTTTGTTTTCGCGCTAGAGCAAAAAATAAAAGCGATATGGTCAAATGTTGTTATTCACAGCGCTAATAGTTATCAGCAACTATTTCGTCTCTTAAGTGAAAAAGAAGAAGACCTTGATTTAGCTATCGTAGACTTATCAATGCCCGGGTGTGTTGGTGTAGAGGGAGCTAAGTATATAACGGAGCACTACCCCGCATTGCCTCTAATTATCATCAGTGCGCACGATGACTTTCAGAGCATGAATGAGTGCCTAAAAGCAGGTGCCTCCGAGTTTGTATCAAAAACAGAAATAGACACAGATATCGTAAAATTGATTGCCAAATATTTGGCAGAGGACCAAGCCGATATAGAGAAAATACTAGCGTCGCATTCCGCGCCTGCTAGTTTAGCCATTTTCACTCGACAACAGCAAAAAGTGATGGCTTTGATTGCCTCGGGTCTTAGTAACAAAGCGATCGCCAATCAGCTCAATATTTCCGAAAAAACAGTTCGTTCACATGCTTATACAATATTTAAGTTGCTGGAAGTGGAGAACCGCACTCAAGCCACTGTCAAATATCAGCAGCTCATTAATCAATAACCTCCTCTGAATGTACATACTGTCTTCCGCCTTCATATTTAGTGCGGCTGCTCCGCTAGGCACCTCCTTGTAATTTACAAATAATTTATAAAATTCAACTAATTACTTCTTTTATTGCACTTATTTGAGTCAAATGACTTAAGTCCCGAGACGCAGAAGATTGGGTTATATGTTCAATACTTTAATTTTTTGTAAACCCGTACACTGATCCCACACAGTAAGGGTTTGGGGCCCTAACTAAATGATTAAGCTCCTTATTTTTACTGAGGTCGCATGAGCTTTGGCATCAAACAATAAACAGATGTTGAAGTTATAAAACTCATGCATAGAGAATCATAAAATAAGATCCAAATAGGGGGACTCAATGGTCCAAAAAAATCTAAAGGTAATCACAATGGCTCTATTGGCCGGTACATTGTCAACGGGTTGTAGTCTGGTCGGTGAGCATAAAATGACAGGTGGCGGCACCATGGCTTCGGCTGGCGGTGACAAAAATGCAGTCTTCACTTTCAATGTTGAAAGCTGTGGTGAAGAAGCGTCAGGTCGTGTGAACTATCAAGACCATTCAGCCATTGATTTCGAACATATGGGTGGGGTGAGCTTTAACGCAAAAGTTGATGATTTTGGTTATTGCACACTGGATCTTGGTGCAGGCGATCCCGAGGCGGCAGAGTGTAATTGTGAAAACCAATATGAAGCGCAATTTACTTATGATTCAAAGAATCCACAAGCACCTGGTGAAGGAACCGGTTTTGCATGCTTCATCGACACGGGTACTGGTAAAGGAAACTTCCACGGTATTGTTACGGCAATGAAATTGGATAATGGCCCTTATGAAGGCTACTTAAATCACGGCACTATGAATGGCAACATTCAAACGCATAGTTGCCCAGATAAAAACAAAGAAACAGAGTCAGAATAAGGAGCATCAAGATGAAAAATAAAAGTTTAATTGCTGTATTAGTCGCTACTGCTTTTTCGGCCAATGCTGAACTTATTAATGATTCACAAGCAACGCAGCAAAAAGATATTCGCGTTGTATTTGAATACCACAATGGCTCCAAAGCTGAGCTCATTTCTGCTATCGAGCGCGCGGGTGGTTCTGTAGTACGCCTATTGGACAGTGACAACTCATTCGCGGCTACTATCAATGCAGATGTATACGCACAAATCAAAGATAACAAAGCCCTTAAATCTGCGGAAGTTGACGCTAAGCGTTTTGCAATACCGCAAATGGAAATTGGCGCTGAACCAGCAAACTTTGAAGATTATGTGCCTTATGGCTTGCCAATGGTTCAGGCTGATCAGTTGAAGTATATGGGCGGCATAAAGGTCTGTATCGTCGACACGGGTTATGACTTAGGCCATGGCGACCTTCCATCATCTACTGTTGACGGTGACAGCGAGGGAGCAGGTCCTTGGTATCAAGACGGCCATGGGCATGGCACACATGTCGCCGGTACTATCGCAGCATTAGACGGTACCGGGGCAAACTCTCTAACGGGTGTTATTGGTTCAGGAATGCCAGAATTGCACATCGCCCGTGTATTTAATGACGACGGTAATTTTGTGTATGCGTCAGACTTAGCGGGTGCGGTAAATGATTGTGCCGATGCGGGTTCAAAGGTGGTAAACATGAGTCTCGGAGGTGCCTTTTCGACCAAGGTGGAGGAACGCGCATACTCCCGTTTGGAAAAGCAAGGCGTATTGTTGATAGCCGCCGCAGGTAACGATGGTAATGCTACGCATAGCTACCCAGCATCCTATGACGGTGTAGTGTCAGTTGCAGCGGTTGATTCTCAAATGGAGCATGCGGAGTTTTCACAGCGTACTTCTCAAGTTGAATTGGCTGCGCCGGGTGTAGATGTTGTCTCTACGGTTGCTAGAAATCTTATTCCGGGCAACACGCAGGATTTATATGCTTACATGAGTGGTACCTCAATGGCGAGTCCGCACGTTGCTGGTGTAGCAGCCTTGGTGTGGAGCTACTTCCCACAGTGTAACAACTATGAGATTCGCAGCGCCTTAACTGCTTCAGCGAAAGACCTAGGTGATGAGGGCTACGACTATAAATATGGTCACGGCCTCGTTCAGGCGAAAGCGGCATACGACTATCTAACTGAAAACAGTTGTGATGGCCTAGGTGTCAAGTAAAAGGGAATCCTGCACCTGTGCATTCACGGGGCGATGGTTATTAGACTGATGGGCAAATAGGTGGATGCGCAGCTTCTTACAGGGAAGTAGGATTTATCAGCTAGGTCAATTCTGGTTCCCAACCTTATTCAAGCTCCTTTATTTAAGGAGCTTTTTTATTGCCCGAATTCCAGGCAATAAAAAACCCCGTGCTTGTCAGCACAGGGTTTCTTTATTGGTGGAGCTGGGGGGATTTGAACCCCCGTGCAATGCACTAATTTACTGGCTTTAAGCGAAGTGCGTGTAGTAGGGGTGTACTTTTATTTTTGTAATCGGTGCATAGAACTTTTCCGAACTATTTAAATAGAACCTAAGTGTTAGTGTCTTTCTACTTCGAAAAAGAATAAAGAAATCGAGCCTTGATAGTAGTCTGTAATTAGAGGGTTAACATCTATTCTAACGTCATTGTGCAGAGATTCACGGATCACCAGTCAATATGTTAACTGTAATGGGCAATATTATTTAGAGCAACGGATTAAAAAAGCCAGCGAAACGCTGGCTCAATAGCTTTATGATTCAAAAAGGGTGTGTACAGGGGCATTAAAAAGATAGTAGTAATGCGCCATTTGACCGCTTTCTAAAACGTGTTTTTGTATTTGCGATGTGTACTGCTTTAGAGCAAAGAAATGGACAGGCAAAAATACATTGGTAATAGGTCTGAGTTCGCTGGGTAAGCTCTGCAATACCTGCTCTGAAACCACAATAAACTCTGCCTGTGCAATATAGTTCCTGACATAGTAGATACAATGTTCACCATCCTCTAATAGCGCGATGAAATCTTCATCGTTAGCGATTTTCCGACGCTCCTGGAACAGTTCAATTACGTTGCTATAAGTCATTTAGCTCTCCAAATTATTTATGTACTCAGGGATAACTAATGACTAAAAAGGAGAAATTTCGCATTGGGTGTTTCTATGTATTATTACTATTAACTAGACAAGGAACTCTATGGAAACCAATTGGATTAATGCGGCTGTCATTCAGTCTTACCTTGATAACATCAGTCTTTGCTTCGCAACCGCATACGACAGTTTTTATGATATTCGTATGACAGAAGACAACTTTGATGTAGACAAGGTCATTTATGAGCATTTCGATAAGGTTGTGCTTGATTATGAACAGTTACCTTTGCTCAGAATAATCCTGACAGCCCTGTTCGCAAATTACCGTCAGACATACTCCAGTCGGCCAGATGAAGGCCCTTATTTTGATGGGGGAGAGGTGCAAATGGAGTTGCCGTTTTAATTAACAATGCTCCTTAGAATGAGCTTTCAGTTGTTGCTATAAAACAGTTGAAGGCTTTTCGTTTCCAACTAAAGTTAAAGGAGCACCATTACGGACAGGCAGATGTAAAAGGACTTGCACAATGCCACACAAATCAAATCTTCAAAAGGCGCTCTTAGTCGCTTACAACACCCTGGTTATTTGTTTTCTAATAAGCGGCGGGGGCCTCTTGCTCTATGCGTTGATGGAAGCCTAGTAAGTTAAATTCACCGCTCCCTTAGCCTTGCTTCGGATTCTTCGTTCCGGGCCCTGTATTTCCAAACGGTCATGAATAAAAACTAAAAACTCCCCACAGGCGAGCCTAATTATCTTTGAGTACATAACTTGGAGATAAAAATGAGCCATGAAATTCAATTCGTTAAAAAATATAGCCGAGAGAGTAAAAGCCCATTTGATGATGCGTCAACATCACTGTGGTTAGCTAACGTAGTTAGTGAGCCCGATGAAGCATTAACATTAGACTATTCTCGTTATATTTATGCTCACCGAGATGCATGTGGCCGAATAATTGGGATTAGCATCAGTAAGTCTATGGTTGCTGAACATCCAGATATTGACAGCCAGTACCTGTCGGGTGTGCCTATGCTCGCTGTGTTACTTTTCTATATTGATGAAATAGAGGCGTTTTGCGAACACTGGGCAGACGAATTCGAATCATTCTTCCTGCTGCCACCTGATCTGTTTTTTGAAATAGCTCAGTGGCGATGGAATGCAATCGTTGTAAACGATCATAGTTAATTGAAGCGACTCGAAAGAGTCGCTTTTTCTTTTTATCGTTCCTTACAAAAATCACTTGCTATGCATTCACTTTGTGAACATACTTGATTCAATAAATCGCACAGTATTGATAGATATGAATTTAGACGCTTTCAACTTTTCTCAGAAGCAAAGGCTTGCATATATAGATTTCAAGCTCCTATTCGTTGGCTACGTGACGCGATCAGAAATAGTGACTTATTTCGAAAAGGGTCTGACTTCAGCAACTCGCGATATCAACCTGTATAAAGAGTTATGTCCTGAGAACATGGAATATGATTCTAAGGAAAAAAAGTATTTCCAAGTATCAACCTTTAAGCCCTTATTCAAGCACGATCCCCGTAAGACATTGGTGAAACTATCTAATCAAATCACAGATGGGTTTGATGCGATTGGTGATATCACTTTTCCTGTTGAGGCCCCAAGTCAGCTAAATATTCCTGATATTTTAATTGTCGCTAAGCTTGTACAAGCAGTGATCAATCACAAAGCTGTTAGCATTATTTACACCTCGTTAAGTAGCGGTTCGGGGGCTCGAGAGATAGTGCCCCACAGCATAGTTGATAATGGTCTAAGGTGGCACGTTCGTGCTTATGATCGCAAGACAAAATCATTTAAAGACTTTGTCTTAACCCGAATTAGCAAAGTTACCCTTAAAGAACTTGCACCACTCAGTCAGGAGGATAAGCTTGAAGACCATCAATGGATGAGAATGATGCCTCTTCAGCTTGTTCCGCACCCCCATAACGTAAAACATCCAACTGCAATCGAGCTAGATTATGGGATGCAAAATGGTGTGCTATCTCTAAATGTTCGTGCAGCTTTGGCAGGCTATTTACTAAGGCGTTGGAATGTGGATTGTACCGCTGATGCAGAGCTTGTTGGCGCAGAATACCAATTATGGCTCAAGAATCGTCAAACCCTATTTGGTGCAGAGAACCTAGCTATTGCACCTGGCTATGTACCTGAGCTGGAAGAATTATAAATGACAAATCCAAAGACAACCCAAATCAAATCTTACAAAGATTATCTTGGCGACCTTATTGGTGGCAGCTTAATGATCAAAGAAAGCCAAATTGTGGCTGAGCTCCTGCTTAAAAAGCCCACTCAAGAGGAGTGGTTGGAAGCCATCGTAAATCAAAATGTATTACAAAAGCGTTCAGATGCTTCCGCGAAACGAAATGCAGCAACAGTTAAAAAGCGCCTAGAAGGTATGTCAGATGAATACCTTGAACAAATTGCATCTGGTAGCACTGAGCTATCAACTCAACTTATGTTCGCCGCAACATTAATAAATAGCACTCTACTGGCTGATTTTATGCGAAACGTAATGTTAGATGCTAAACGCATGTTCCGTGAAAGCTTGGATCTGGGTGATTGGGAGTCTTTTTGGGATGAAAGAAGTAGACTGTTTCCCGAGCTGAGTAAAATGTCAGAGTCATCGACTTATAAAATTTCTCAAGTCGCTTTCAAGGTTATTGCAGATGCAGGATATATCGAATCAACTCGAAGTAAAAAACTACAAAACGTTTACCTGCTACCAGAAGTTAGAAGCCTTCTTTTACAAATGGAACGTGAAGATATTATTTCAGCAATGGAGTTGAATTAATGGCTGAGTTAAATACAAAAGCTCCGAAAGGTTTAAACGATAGACTCGATCAGATATTGCCTAGAATCGAAAGTGAAGACTTTCTAAAAAACCAAGGGTTAGGTAATGAAATTGGTTTTTATGTTTTCGATTATCCGGCCGAGTGTGAGTTACCAGTGAGAGAGCATTTGGCCTTTATGACCGATAAGCTTACTAAGCGTGGCCGCAATTTTGTAAGTATTAACTTGTTTGAGACGATTATTGAACTGCTCGACTCCCGTAAACTCACCGAAAGAGCATTCAAAGTTCAAAAGGAGCGAGGCGATGATGCTTTGTTTAATGCTTTGAAGGGCCCGTTAGAGCAGAACCGAGTAGCCGATTTTATAGCTTCAAAAATCGACCAGGGCTCTGATAATAAAGAGCAGACAGAATTTATTTTACTTCATGGCTTGGGGAATGCGTGGCCAATTATTAGAGGTCATGGCTTGTTAAATGCATTACACGCCAAGGTAGGAAATGTACCCACTGTACTTTTCTACCCTGGTGAATACGATGGCACAGCACTTAAGCCTTTTGGCCGTATTGAATCAAATAACTATTACCGTGCGTTTAAATTAGTTCCGTAAATGGACTTACAACAATAAGAATGGATAAACCAAGAGAATTAAAAGTTATGCAAATTAAAGACTTATTTATTAAAGACATTAACCGTCCAATTAACGGTGTAGTAAAAGCTGATCAATTAGAAGAAAGCACGGTATTTACTGAGCTGGATGAATACGTAATTACTACAGAACTTGCGAAGCATTTCGAAGAGTTCTTTGATGCGTATATGCCATCCGTACGTGACCCTAAGGCTAAAGCTGCATCAGGTAAATTAGGCATCTGGGTAAGCGGTTTCTTTGGCTCAGGTAAGTCGCACTTCATTAAAATACTCTCTTACTTACTGCAAAATATTCAGACTACAGACGGTCAAGTAGATAAGTCTGCAATTGAATTCTTTAAAGATAAAAACCTAGATGGCTTCTTACTTGGTGAAATTGATACCGCAGTAACGAAAGAAAACACAGTTATCTTGTTTAATATTGATGCTAAAGCAAACACCGACGATGGCGACGATGCCGTATTAAAGGTTTTCCTAAAAGTATTCAATGAGCAAATGGGTTTTAGTGGTGATCACCCTCATATCGCGCATTTAGAGCGAGAGTTAGCAAGCAAAGGGTTGCTTAAAGAATTCCATAAAGAATTCTACAGCCTAACCGATATGGACTGGGTGGAGAACCGTGATTCATACGACTTCTACCGCGACGATATGGCTGATGCGTTAGGTAAGGTAACAAAGCAGTCGACAGAGTCCGCTCGTCAATGGGTTGAGCAGTTAGAAAATAACTTTACGTTAGATGTTTCCAACTTCTGTAAGTGGGTTAAAGAATACTTAGATGGCAACTCAGACCGCCGTGTCTTGTTCTTCGTCGATGAAGTAGGGCAGTTCATTGGTAATAACACCCAGATGATGCTGAAACTGCAAACCATCACTGAGAACTTAGGCACTATCTGTGAAGGCCGTGCATGGGTGGTTGTAACATCTCAAGAAGATATCGACTCAGTTATCGGCCAGATGGCTGGCTCTAAAGGCCATGATTTCTCTAAAATCCAAGGTCGATTTGAGCGTTTGTCACTATCAAGTTCAAATACCAGTGAAGTAATCGAAAAGCGTTTACTTTCAAAAGGTGATGCAGCCCGTGACGAGCTGCAAGATTTGTACGACCAAAAAGGCGATATCCTACGCAACCAACTTGCTTTTGATAATACGACAACGGCTGAACTTGCTAACTATAAAGACGCAACCAGCTTTATCCACAGCTACCCTTTTGTGCCATATCACTACACCCTAGTTCAAAAGATTTTTGAGGCTATTCGTAAAGCCGGAGCAACGGGTTTGCATTTGAGCCGTGGTGAGCGTTCATTACTTGATGCTTTCCAAAGTGCAGCGAAGCAAGTGCGTGAGCAAGAAGTGGGTGTACTTATTCCGCTTTATTACTTTTATCCCGCAATCGAGAGCTTCTTAGATACCTCAGTTAAAAAAGATATCGACCAAGCATCAGCAAAAGAATCAATCTCGCCATTTGCATTAAATATTCTAAAAAGCTTGTTCTTAATCCGCTATGTTGATGTTATCAAATCGACATTAGATAACCTTGTTACCCTTTGTGTAAATAAAATTGATGAAGATCGCTTGGCGCTTCGTCGTGACATTGAACAAGCATTGAATGCACTCGAGCAAAACTTGCTTATTGCTCGCCAAGGCGACGAATATATTTTCTTAACCAATGAAGAAAAAGAGATAGAAAATGAGATCCGGGAAACCGAAATTGAGCTTTCAGATGAAACCAAAAAGCTCAGCGATCTAATCTTTGATGACGTGCTGCGACGCGATAACATCTATCGTTACCCAGAAAACAAACAAGACTTCCCTATCAGTCGTTTTTGTAACGGTATTCCACGAGACGGCTCACAAGAAAATGACTTAGTAATTAAAGTGATTTCCCCAATAGACCCTAACTATGCCGAATACGACTCAACCGTATGTGCCAACCAATCACAAGATGGCAGCTCTATTAGTGGTCAAGGGGCCATCATCATTAAGCTTGCAGATAGCACTAAAGTTTTTGATGAAATCCGCACCTTTATCAAAACTGACAAGTTTTTGCGTCGTAATACGGGGAACCGTCCTGAGCAGCAACAATTGTTGCTCCAAAAAGGAACTGAAAACCAAGGGCGTAACCGACGTATAAAAGCGGAACTAGAAGAGCTATTAAAAGACGCTGAATTCTATGCTCTTGGCTCAAAACAAAATCCAAAAGGCGGTGCAATTAGCACCATACTTCAGGATTTATATCGATACGTTATCGAAAACACCTTTAGTAAACTTAAATTGGTTAAGCCATTCCCAGGCGACATTCGCCGTGAGATTCAAAATACCTTAGTCGCTGATGACCTCAGTCAAATCGGGCTTGATTTAAACGCTGATGAAGTCAATCCACTGGCTTCTATTGAAGTCGAAAAATTTATTGTCTTAGGTGATGAAAATGCTCGGCCCATTACCGCTGAAGATATAGTTAAACGCTTTTCTAAACGTCCCTTTGGCTGGAATGATGACGAAATTATTTTGATTCTCTCTCGCTTAGCGTTAACAAATAAAATCTGCTTCCAAATGCGTCAGCAAGACGTATCTCTTAAAAATGCTTACGACAACCTTATTCAGGTGAGAAAGCGGGCAGAGCTTCGTGTACGCCGTATCAAACAACAGTCTGAGGCCAACTTAAAACGTGCCGCTAAATTGTTCAAAGACGTATTAGGCAAAAACGCACCAGGCAGCGAAAAAGAGCTTTTCAGTGATGCTCAAAAATACTTAAGCGACATGAAATCTAAGCTCGATGACTTCTCAGTTGCACACAAAACGTTTGCAGGTAACTGCCCAGGTTTCAGTGAAATTGAAAACGGTAGAGTATTGTTAGCGGGTTTAATTGAAGCCCAGTCCAGTTATCAGTTCATCGATTCGTTTTTAGCAAGTGGCAACAGCTTATTAGACTTTGAAGAAGACTATCAAGATCTTGAAAACTTCTATGAGTCTCAATTCAGCACATGGCAGAAACTCAATAAAGCACTGACGATAGACTTTGATCGTAATCGCACAGCATTAGAAAAAAACACGGATGCGTTATCTGCTTTGCAAAAGCTTGAGGCTATCTACAACAAACCACAACCTTACCGTGATATTCGTGATGTTGAGCCGCTAATTGAAAAAATCGCCAAGGTAAATGAAAGTCTTTTAGTGGAGAAGCGAGCACATGCTAAATCGCGAATTGAGCACCGTATTGAACAGGTTCAACAGCAAGTTAAAGCTGCGCATGTTCCTAGCGAACTTAGCAACCAGGCATTAAGGCCTCTGCAGCTTGCGTTGCAAAGGTTAGATGACCTATCAGGCATTGCTGAAATTCTTCAAGAACAAGCAGAGTCAATTAACTTAGAAGAAGACGCTTACGACCTAATCAATAAGTTTATTGAAGAGCAACAAGCGCTAGCAGACAAAAAGGCGAAAGAAGAAGCAGCGAAAGCCGCAAATGCGAGTGCTAACTCAGGCACGGCTTCAGGTGCTAATACAGCTAACAGTGATGTCGATTACGAACCGACAAATACTCAGCCTCAACATGTAACAGAGCTCGAAACAGAACCTAAACTAGTTCCTAAGAAAATAGTCACGATTGATACATTAAGCCTAATGCGTGAAGTAAATAGCACAGGGGTTATTGAGACGGCTCAGGACATTGATAATTACTTATCAGCGTTAAAAGTAAAATTAACAACGCTGGTTAATAGCAATAATAAAGTGCGTATAAAGTAATTGAGGGTAGTTTAATGGCTTTGCCAATCAACATTGAGCAACTCCTGTTAGGTAAGATTATTGAGTCTGGCCGAATAGAATATAAAAAGGGATGGAACCCTGAGGTTATCCTTCGCACTATCTGTGCTTTTGCTAACGATCTACACAACGTTGGTGGTGGCTATGTGATCGTCGGTGTTGAAGAAGTCGATGGTGTTGCACAGTTTCCACCTGTTGGTTTAGCTGTAGATCAGCTCGACGCTATTCAAAAGGACTTATTAAAAGTTTGCCAGTTTATTCAACCTGACTACTTTCCCGTAGCTTCACCAGAAGAAGTGGCAGGTAAGTATATTCTTGTTATTTGGTGCCCACCAGGACAGCACAGGCCTTATAAGGCACCAAAAACCTTGGGTAAAGATGCAGCTATCAATAAGCCTTATTATGTTCGCAGAATGTCTTCCACTGTTGTTGCAAAAGGCATAGATGAACAACAATTGCTTGAGTATGCCGCCCATCAACGCACACCTTTTGATAATCAGGTTAATTATCACGCGAGCTTAAATGATATTAGCCTGATACATGTTACAAGCTTTCTTAGCGCTATTAACAGCGAGTTGCAGCATGAA
Organism: Pseudoalteromonas sp. T1lg76; assembly: GCF_002964725.1. Lineage (NCBI taxonomy): Bacteria > Pseudomonadati > Pseudomonadota > Gammaproteobacteria > Alteromonadales > Pseudoalteromonadaceae > Pseudoalteromonas > Pseudoalteromonas sp. T1lg76. The sequence continues at coordinate 47,880 of NZ_PQCE01000015.1, read as the reverse complement.
GTGCCTAATATGCCCAAGGCCGATTTATTCCGGCAAATGCGTATTGTCTCTGGTGCAGAAGAAAATCTACACCCGTTAAACATCGGCTTGCTCATGTTTGCCGATAAACCACATGAGTTTTTCAGAGGTGCACGAATCGAGTTAGTGCAATATTTCGATGACATAGGTGATAAATTTCAAGAAACGTATTTTGAAGGCCCTATCTGGATACAGCTAAGAGAAGCTCTGGCATTTATAAAAAGCCAAATTATTAAAGAACAAGTAGTAAAGCGAGATGACGAAGCAGAAGCGCTGCGGTGCTTTAATTACCCGTTTGCTGCGATAGAAGAGGCATTGGCAAATGCGGTATTCCACAAAGGATATGACAAACACAATCCTATTGAGGTGTCTATTCGACCAGACCGAATAGAAATTTCTAGCTTTCCAGGGCCATTACCACCTGTGAATCAAGCAATGCTAAAGCAAGAACGAATAGTCTCTAGGGATACTAGAAACTCGCGTCTGGGAGACTTTTTAAAAGACCTGGACCTGACAGAAGGCAGGGGCACTGGTATTCGTAAAATAAGAAACCAAATGCAGCGAAATGGCTCCCCAGCCCCTAATTTCATAACTGATGATAACAATGTTTTTTTTATCACAGAGTTACTATTGCATCCTGCGTTCGATCAAGTTACCGATCAAGTTACCGATCAAGTTACCGATCAAGTTACCGATCAAGTTAAAGCATTATTGAACTGCCTTGCAGAGTCAGAAAAATCAAATAAAGAATGCATGGAGTTTTTGGGGTTAAGTCACCGACCTACATTTAAAGAAAACTACCTGCAACCTGCGTTGCATGACTCTTTAATAGTAATGACAATCCCAGACAAACCAACTAGTAGCAAACAAAAATATAAAATTACCCCAAAAGGGCGAGCTGCGCTTAATGTAGCTGAGGACTAAATAAAATGAATACTAAAAACTTAAAAGCATACGCTCCTAAAGCGCGTCGTCAGTTTATTGAAGCAGTTAAAAAACGTGCAGCTCAGTTTGGTATTTATGAAGACCGAATTGAAGAAGTTCGTATTGAAGGAGGCGCAGCCATTATCGAAGGTCGCGCCTTTACTCGTAAAGAAGGCGAACAGCGCAAGCGTTTGGAAAGCAAGGTTACAGAGCGCGGCTATGATATGTTTGTACGCGAAATGGCCTACACCTGGTTTAACCGTCTGGCCGCTATTCGTTATATGGAACTACATGATTATTTTGACCATGGTTTTCGCGTTTTATCGCATCCAACTAACTCTGAGAGCTTACCAGAGATCTTGAGCCATGCATCCGATGTGGCAGATAGCTTAAATTTAGATAAAAGCCATATCATAGAGCTACAACTTGCTGGTGATAAAGAAGAAGAGCTATATCGCGAATTACTCTTGGGCCAATGTCATCACCTTCATAAAATTATGCCATTTATGTTCGAGGCATTGGATGATGCGACTGAATTGCTACTGCCAAACAACCTAACCAAGACCGACTCTATTCTTAAAGGGTTGATCAACGACATTCCAGAAGAAGACTGGCAAGAGATAGAGGTTATCGGTTGGCTTTATCAGTTTTATATTTCAGAGCATAAAGATGCTGTTATCGGCAAAGTGGTTAAATCAGAAGATATTCCAGCGGCTACTCAGTTATTTACGCCAAATTGGATTGTTAAGTACCTAGTACAAAACTCTGTTGGCAGACAATGGCTGGCTACCTATCCAGACTCAGAGCTTAAAAGCAAAATGGAATACTACATTGAGCCTGCTGAGCAATCTGAAGAGGTTATCGAGCAGCTAAAAGCCATTACGCCAACGAGTATTGACCCAGAAGAAATCAAAGTGCTCGACCCTGCCTGTGGTTCAGGCCATATCTTGGTTGAAGTGTACGAAGTATTACGGGAAATCTATTTAGAGCGTGGTTACCGTCTTCGCGAAATTCCTGAACTAATTCTTACCAAGAACATTTATGGTTTAGATATAGATGATCGTGCGGCGCAGCTTGCTGGTTTTGCTCTAATGATGAAAGCTCGTGAAGATGACAGGCGCATCTTTCAACGAGTTGAAGGCGGTGAAGTATCATTAAATGTATTCTCATTGCAATCAACAGAACACCTAGATATTCCAAAACTTTGGAAGGCACTGGATTTAGAAGGTGCTCAACAAACAGGTGCCACAGGTGGCTTGTTTGAAACTACGGAAGAGTTTGTTCAGCCGACAGGTATTTACAAAGAATATTTTGAGCTAATACAAGAGCTGAAATCGTCATTTTTGCAAGCTAAAACACTTGGTTCATTGATTAAGGTTGAACATCAAAAATTAAATAACTTATTTGCACTGAAGGAAGCGCTAGTAAAGACAGCTTTTGACTCAGATCCTGCTGCAAAGCAAGCTGCTGTAGAACTATTCCCTATTATTAATCAGGCACTCTGTCTGGCACAGCAATATGATGCTTTAGTTGCAAACCCTCCTTATATGGGAAGGAAATACCAAAATAATGAAGTTAAGTCTTATTTAAAAGATAATTTTACAAATAATGAAAAAGACTTATTTTCAGCATTCATCTGTAGAAACCTTGACCTTACAAAACCTTCAGGCTATCTGGGTTTCATGACTCCGTTTGTTTGGATGTTCATCTCTAGCTATGAGCACCTTCGAAATAAAATATTGTCCACTCACTCTATAGGCTCGTTAATTCAACTTGAATATGGTGGTTTTGAAGGGGCTACGGTTGCGGTTTGCTCTTTTACTTTAATGAAAGAGCATTTAGAAAATCATGTTGGTTCATATATACGATTATCTGAATTTAAAGGAGTAAAAAATCAGCAACCTAAAACACTAGAAGCAATACGCAACCCATCAAGTAATTGGTTTTATCAAACTAATCAAAACTCGTACTCTGCGATTCCTGGTAAGCCGATAGCTTATTGGGCACAAAGTTCAGTGTTAGATAGCTTTAAGTGCAGTAAAGTGATGAGAGATATAAGTCACTCATTTCAGGGGATGATTACAGGAAATAATGACTATTTTTTACGTTATTGGTGGGAAATAAATTATAACGATATTGTTGCTAGTTCAGAGTCTTATGGAGAAGTTAAAGGCGTAAACTGTTGGGTTCCTTATAGTAAAGGTGGAGGATTTAGAAAGTGGTTTGGGAACAATGATCATGTTATAAGATGGAATGGGTATGGCGATGACATGGTTAGAGGAAGAACAGAAAATCGCAAGCACTTTTTTAAAGAAGGTCTAACTTGGTCAGATATTGCTTCATCATTGTCATCATTTAGATTACAGCCTAAATCAACTTTATTTGATGCAAAAGGGCCTACAGCAGTATATAACGACAATGAACACATCCCTTGTATTGGGTTAATGAACTCTGTTTTTAGCCAAAAAATAATAGAAATGTTAAATCCTTCTGTTAGCTTTCAACTAGAAGAGTTTAATAAAATTCCAATAGCTCTCAATTTAACAAAAAACCAAAAATTAATTGTTGCAGTTGAGAGCAGTATTGATATAGCTAAAAAAGATTGGAACTCTAAAGAGGAGAGGTTTGAGTTTGAAAAATCTAGTTTATTAAATGAAAACGAAGGTAATTTATTAAAAAATTCATATATGAGTTTGTTAGAGTCTAATAAAAAACTAGTTAAAAAACTTATGAGCCTTGAAGTCGCAATTAATCAAGAGGTCTCCAAAGAGTATTCCTTTGACTTTGATGAAGATGACTTTCTATCTACAAACCTAATAAGTCTCGATTGCAACCCTGTATATGCTTATGGTTCGAAGTTGACTGATGAAGAGTATAAACAACGACAACAATCGGACGAACTTCAAAATCTAGTTAGTTTTAGCCTTGGTTGTATGATGGGACGTTTTTCGTTAGATAGAGAAGGTCTTGTGTTCGCTAACTCTGGTAACGAGGGGGTTAAAGAACTGGAGGCTAAAGGAGCGTTCAACACTTACCCTGCCGACGACGACGGAATCATACCATTAGCGTCTGAAGAGTGGTTATTTGACGACGATGCAACGACTCGTTTCAAAGAATTTGTTAAAACCGTTTGGGGGGATGAACATTTATCTGAAAACTTAGAATTTGTTGCTGAAAGCTTGTGTTTACACGCACTTAAACCGCTCTCTACCAAAAAGGGAAGTGGTGAAAGTGCAATGGACACAATTCGTCGTTACTTCTCGACGCAGTTCTTTAAAGATCATTGTAAGACCTATAAGAAACGTCCTATCTATTGGCTATTTAGTTCAGGTAAAGAAAAAGCCTTTGAATGTTTAGTGTATTTGCATCGTTATAACGAAGGCACGCTATCACGTATGCGTACCGAGTATGTCACACCTCTTATGGGTAAATACGATGCCCAGCATGTCTCACTGTCGGAACAGCACGTTCAAGCAACAGGCACCGAAGCTCGGCGCATCGAGAAAGACATTAAATCGTTGGAGAAAAAACAAGCCGAACTCCGCATTTTCGACGAGCAGCTAAAACACTACGCCGAAAAACGTATCACCCTTGACCTAGATGATGGTGTTAAAGCTAACTACGGCAAATTCGGCAACTTACTGGCCGATGTAAAAGCCATCCACGGTAAGGCAGTGAAATAGTATGACCGTTAACAGACTTACGAGTGCTGAGGATGTTAAACGGCGTTTGCTAAAAAAACTCCAAAATGGTCAAGGCTTATTGGTTGATATTGAAATAGAAGTAAGTGAGCTTCAAAAGCAAGGGCATTACACGCAGGCTTTTTTAACCCAGTGGATGGCAGTAGAGCAAATTGCTATCCACATTATTCGCACCTCACAGGTGTGTAATTGGTGTGAAGATGCGTTTAAATCGTTGACCCATAATTTAAAAGATATCGGTTTCTCTGATGAGTCTTTTGAAGAAAAAATATATGAGCCGTTATTTTCTAAATATTTAGCTTCAAGAAGTTCGTTCGAGAAGATAAATGCTGATCAAGTCTACAAGTGTTTGAAGAAGATTGTACCTGAAGTTGACGAGTTTAAACTTAAACAGCTTCTGGCAGATAAGTTATCAAAGGAGTTAGCTGTTCAAAGAACAGGTAGTGTTCAAAAAACAGTGCGCAAGCAAAGAAACGAAATAATCCATAAAAATGGGCGGATAAGTGAGGCTGACTATCAAGGTAACCAGCCATTCTTTGATTACTTTTTTCAGGTTATTCGTGAGTTCAGGGATTGATGATGAAACTGCGCCCTTATCAACATGAAGCTATTTCAGCTTTAGTCGATTTCTATTTGCACTCTAGCGAATGCAAAGGCTTGTGCGTCTTACCTACTGCCAGTGGCAAAACCGTGATCTTTGCTCAGTTGATTAAGCAACTAATTGAGCAGCACCCGAGCCTTCACGTACTGATGCTAGCTCATACCCAGGAAATCGTTCAGCAAAATGAAGATAAATTAAAAGCTATCTGGCCCGATGCTGATATTGGTATTTACTGCGCTGGGCTTGGCCGTAAAGAAATAAAGCAGATAACATCGGCCAGTCGAGATTCGATAATTAAAGAAATAGGTGAATACCCGGAATGGGACTTGGTGATAGTCGATGAAGCGCACCTTATCCCGCCAGAGCAAACGGCGCGTTATCAGTATATTTTAGATACTATTTCTTTGCATGGCCCAGAGCCTAAAATTATCGGCTTTACAGCCACGCCATTTCGTATGCAGTCTAGCGAAATATTTGGTGAAGAAAAAAACAAGCTGTTCAAAAAGCTGATATATAGAAAGCGTATAGATGAGTTGGTGAATTCAGGTTATCTATGTAATTTAAGGGCAGTGGTAACAGACAACCGCGCTGTTGCCGATACATCTAAGGTGAGAGTCAGTAAGAATGACTTTGTACAGACCGACCTGGAACAAGTCACAGCTGTTGAGCCCATAGTAGAGGCAATTGTTGCCGATTGGCTAAATAAAACGTCGGGTAATCTACCCACCGTTTTTTTCGCCAGTTCAGTTGCCCAAGCGCACATGTTTGAGCATTGTTTGGCGACTTTTGGTTTTGACTTCCCGTTAATTACCGCAACAACAGCAAAAGCGCAACGCGCTGAATACCTATCCGAGTTTGATAGTGGCAATATCCAAGGTCTTGTTAATGTCGCTACATTAACAACAGGCTGGGACGCGCCAAGGCTTGCTTGTATTGTCAACGCCAGGCCCACAAGAAGCCCAGCGCTATTTTTACAAATTGTGGGCAGGGGCTTGCGCCTGCACCCATCAAAGAATGAAACGTTACTACTCGATTATGGGCAAAACCTCGAAAGGTTTGGTGTACTTGAGCGTGTGAAACCCGAGCTTGAAGATAGACAGCACCACGACGAGCAAAATTTGGTTACCGCTTGCGAAGTATGCGATACCGTGGTTTCGGTATATGAATTAGAATGCCCATTTTGCACAGAGACACTTAGAGATGACGACATTAGCATCTGCTATGAATGCAATGCTGGCAATGATAGATACAGCCAGTTTTGTGAGGTGTGCGGGGAAGTGCTGGAAGAAAATAAAGGAAGAGTATAAAAGTGAAACTTCAAAGTTTGAGTGATATTTTTGAACGTCGTCTATTGCGAATACCCGACTACCAGCGCGGCTATGCTTGGTTAGAACACCAGTTAGAGGATTTCTGGGAAGACATACTTCATTTAAGTATTGAACGGGTGCATTACACGGGGGTGATCACGTTAGAACCTGTACCACGTGCACAGTGGTCAAAATGGGAAAATGACGAGTGGATCATTGAAGGTCTGGGCTTCAAGCCATTTTATGTAGTTGATGGGCAACAACGCCTAACTACATCCATGGTCTTAATGCAGGCGATTTTAGAAACGGTTGAAAAGGATGTACAGCTGAATTATCAGTCAGTAGAAAGCATCAAAAATAGATACATTTTAAATATTGCTGACGACGGCTTACGCGAAAGCTTTGTCTTTGGCTATGAGAAAGATAACCCAAGTGACGAGTATTTAAAAACGCAAATATTTGGTGTGCACTCCCATAGCAATCAACACCAGGAAACCCTGTATACCCAGAACTTACAGCGAGCAAAGACCTATTTTAAGAAGAAGCTAGCAGAGCTTTCTACTGATGAAATAGCCCTAATCTATAAAAAGCTGACGCAGAAATTTAAATTCAATTTGTACGAAATTGATGAAGAAATCGATGTGTTTGTGACCTTTGAAACCATGAATAATCGAGGCAAACCTTTAACCAGCTTAGAGCTGCTGAAGAACAGGTTGATCTACCTTTCCACGCTCTTTAAAGAGCATGAAGGCCATGCCCTGCTTAGGGCAAAGATCAATAATGCATGGAAAACTATATACGAGTATCTAGGTAAAAATCCTGAAGCGCCTTTAAGTGATCACCTCTTTTTAAGAAATCATTGGACAATGTATTTTAAGTACAGTCGCCGTAAAGGAGATGATTACATCAAATACCTGTTAGATGAGAAATTCACGGCAAGAAATGTCACGCATCCAGCTAAAGAGTCAGACCAACTGACGGTAGAAGAAGTAAACGATTATGTTATCAGTTTGCAGCAATCTATTCGCCCTTGGTTCTATATGCACAATCCTTATTTTCCAATGCCTGAATACAAGGATGAGCGCAACAAGCAGCTGCTTGATAGGCTTCATAGGCTCAGCTTTAGAGCATTTAAGCCCCTGTTATTGGCGGCTTACGTTTCGGGCCAATCAATTGAGCAAATTAATAAGCTTTTAGTAATAGCCGAGCGTTATAACTTTACCTTGTTTACCCTGAGCCAGCGCCGTTCAAATACAGGTGACACTGAGTTTTTTAGCATGGCAAGAGACTTACTTGTAGGCACAACAGACATCGATACCATTGTTGAAAAAGCACAGGGCTGGATAAAGCATTACTATGATCCTCAACGTTTTTATAGCAACATCGCTGAGAAGTATGAGTTGGGCCTGGGGGGATTCTTTAAATGGGATGGGCTTAGGTACTTTCTATACGAGTATGAGCAGTGGTTGCAAGGCAGAGGCAAGCAGTCGTCGATCAAGCTTTCTTGGAAGTCATTGTCTGAGAAAAGAAAAGATCACGTTACTATTGAGCATATTTTCCCTCAAACCCCAACGGACGAATATTGGCTAAATAGGTTTGGTCATTTAGATAAAGAACAAACGCAATTTGTTGCCCACTCCTTAGGTAATTTACTGCCTTTAAGCAGGGCTAAAAATGCGAGTCTGCAAAACGATAACTTTGCTCTCAAAAAGAATAATGGTAACGGTGTGGGCTATTACAATGGCTCGGTATCTGAGAATGAAGTTGCCCAGTACCAGCAGTGGTGCCCATCAAGCATTTTAGAAAGGGGCTTACAGCTTTTAGAGTTTATGGAAGCTCGTTGGCAGATTGAGTTGGGTGATAATGAGTTTAAGGTTGCACTTCTGCACCTTAATAACCTAGAGCTACATAGCGAAGAAATCATACAGGGAAGTAATAATGGCTAAAAAATATAGACAAGACAATGACCTTGAGTTTTTTAAATTAGCTGACAACGAAATGTTAGGTGTTTTAGTTAAATATTTGACCGAAGATAAAGATGGCGAACGAAGAGTTACTGAACAGCTAACCAATAAGGAGGCATTTAAGCAATGCAATGACGACTACCATCAAGTGTGGCAATTAATAGCGACAGAGTTACAGTGTTTTGGTGGTGATACACTTGTTAATGTATTTAGGGGGGGCGGGGTAAGTTACAAAGAAATACTTACCGATGTTTGTGATCGCTTGAGTGTTAAATATGATTCACAGCAGCCTACTTTAGAGATTGAAGATTTACTTTTACAAAAGTTCTTTAAAGATTCCTGGGAAAGTATGTCAGATGAAGACAGGAATGAAACGCTAGGTATATTAGATGTCGACTCAAGTATGTCTCAAAGTTCAGCATTTGAATATATTTACCAAAATTTAGGTAAGCAAGGTTACTTAACTTATCAGGTTGCTCTACTTGTTGCTGCTGCATTTGCACAAAATATGATAGGGCGTTCTGCCGCGCTTGGGGTCACACAATTTGTGGCCGGAAGAACTGCTTCAGTTTTCTTTGGGCCTGTGGGTATTATCCTGGCAGGTTTTGCCTCTTTACCACTTATCTCTGGCCCAGCATATAGAGTTACGGTACCAGCAGTTGTACAGATTGCGGCAATGAGAAAACAATTATTGAGTAAAGAAGAAGGATTTTTTTAATGGATTTTAATACAGTTTTCACTTTTGATATTCCGAATATCTACCCAGAAGTTTTAGAAGGTATAAAGCAAGGAACAATCACAATACGTGATGGCGTTGCCTATTGGAATGAGCTGGCAGATAAAGCAGGAATCGCACAACATCTGCCCTTGAAAGAAACTGTCTCTAACTTTGATTCGTTACAAGAGCTAATGCAAGCAGCGCACACCACTCAGCTCATGGCCATTGGCATATCGACAGGTATAACACTGGCGGCGACCGTCGTACAGACCATGTATCTTTCAAAAAAACTTGATGAATTGCAGCATACGGCTGAAGCGATCAGTAAAGACATAGAGGCTCAAAACGTACTGTTTTTTATTGATAAAGCGTCTGAATATATCGGAGTTGTTGAATCAGCCCGAGTGATCTTATTGGATAAAGCCTTGGTTGAGGAAACAAGGGATGTTGCTGGTGCCTTGCTTGCAAGTATGGCTTGTAAAAGAAATGAATTAATGTCATTTCTCGACAACCTAGTTAACTTTGCAGACCAAGTTAGTAATAAGCATTTCTTGGATACGATTGGGTTTATACAGCAAATGCTTGATTTATTGCCTAAAGCTATCAATTTGGAAAGTCAGTTCTGTGATCGCTATGGCAAATTTACACTTGCAAATCACTTACTGCAGCACAGCGGGGTTAGGTATGATAGAACACTCACCCTGTTCAGGGATTGGTGCAATGAAAAAGCTAACGGGTTACTGCATGGTAATACTGATTTTCGAGCAGACGTTATCGCGAACCAAAAAAGTAATTTAAAAGCATTGTTTCATAATGAGATAAATCAGCAGCTATTACAGGAACTTGCGCTACCAAAGTTAGCTGAGAAAGTAGAAGAAACTCAGCACCATAAATTAGTTAGTTAAGAAAAATGAATTTAGAGCAAATAAAGCAAGGCATATTAGCCAAATTTGAAAAGTGCAGACTGGTATTTTGGCAAGATGAAGACGTTGAATTCCTAGAGCAGTTATCCACACTGAAAAGCGAGCTTGATACGAGCAATATTGAGTTGATTGAGCTTGATGACACATCTCATTTTGAAGTTAAGCAACGTATTGAACTGAAGGAGCCAAAGTCCAACTTTTTGCTCTACAGTAATAAGCCACAAAGCGAGCCTACTCGTGACTGGCTATACGATATTCGTTTGTATGCACAGCAGTTTTATGCCGACTCCAGCTCAATGATTTTAAATGAGCTGGGTATGCGCATGGAGTTTCGCCAAGATATAAACCGATATAAGAAATTTTTTACTAATCAACAAAGATATAACAAGCTCAAGAAGCTATTACCGGAAAAAGCAGAGAAACAAACCTTAGAACTAGCAATGATAGCGGTACTGGCCAAAGTGGAAACGCTTGCCTTTTCTGCTTTGCTTCATCAGCTAATTAGGCTTTATGCTGAACAGCCCGTAAAAGCTGAAGAGCTGATCAATGAATTTGAAAAGTTCGATCTCGCTGGCGTCTTTTGGAAAATGGCTGTGGAAGAGTTTGGTTATCTTACTCTTGATATTTGGACCGTAAACGCAAGCAGAGCTGAACAGAGCAGTGGTGTTGCTCCATCTATCAAAGACCTGTTAGCTAAGCTTTTGATTACTGATTGCTTCCACGGCATACAGTCGTCTGGTGTTGCTGTTCAAAACTATGACTTTTCTTCTAGTTTGTCGTCTCATTTACTACCAGTGAATGGTAACGACGAAAGTCTAGCTTCATACCCCAAAGATATTAGAGAATTACTTTTAAATACTGCGTCAAAGCGTGCATCAGTGGTTAACTTTGTCTCGTCGTGGCGAGAAAGTAGAACGCTTTCTGAATCGTATAATACAGTTGCTGTTGCGATTGCTGATGAACTTGAAATTAAGAATAAATTATCAGAATTTAAACACCCGAAGGACTTGATTGGTGTTGAAACTTTCGTTGAAGCGGATCAGCAACTAATTAAGTTACTAGCGACAGATTTGCCAGCTTTTAGCGCCATTGAAATTAATGAGTGGGTTTCGAAAAAATTGCGTGGTCACTGGTGCTCAGCTAGTTCTGTTAAAGAGAGCAAAAACTATGCATGTATTCTTAAAGCGTTAAGAGCGGCCAAAGAGTTCTATGACCTAAAAGAAAAGCATATCGAAGGATTTCTCTTTGATAGCGCAAAAAACCTTTATCGAGCGTATGAAGAAGAACTTTATAAGTTTGACCATGCGTATCGTATTTTTAGTGAAAACTCGATCGAAATTAGCAAGAACGGTTCTGATATTCTAAAAGCTACTGGACTCGTAGAAGATATTGAGAACCTCTACGTTGATTGGTACCTGCATGACTTGGCAATTGCTTGGGGCAAGTTGATTGACGAAGAAAACTTACTAGAAAGCTGGAAGCTGCCAGGAGTTCATAATCAACAAGACTTTTTCCGTGAAGAAGTAAGAAGTGTTTTAAACAATACGCAAGTAAAACGTGTATTTGTAATTATTTCTGATGCCCTTCGTTATGAAGTTGCGCATGATATCCATCAGCAAATAAATGATGAAAAACGCTTTAAATCCGAGATCAAGTCCCAGTTAGGTGTCGTTCCATCATATACCCAGCTTGGCATGGGTTGCCTTCTTCCCCATAAAAAATTAACTGCTCACCTTGGGAGTAAGCCTGAGTATAAAGCAGATGGTCTGTCAGTTCATGGGCATGATAACCGTCATAAGATCTTGGAGCAGCATGGTGGCGTCGCATTTAAGGCCGACGAGGTATTGAACTGGACTAACCAAGAAGGCAGAGAAAAAGTTAAAGAAGCCCAGGTTGTTTATATCTACCATGACGAGATTGACGCTATAGGTGATAAACAAGGTACTGAAAACCAAACATTTGAAGCGGCCCGTGATGCAGTTGATGAAATAAAACTGCTGATAGGTCGTATTATTAATCGCCTTAACGGTAGCCGAGTATTGATAACGGCTGATCATGGCTTTTTGTTCAAGATGACGGATGTAACGGATTCAGACAAAACAGCACTTAAATCAAAACCAGCAGGAACGACTGAAGCTAAGAAGCGCTATGTTATTGGGTCAAACCTTCCGAGTGATAGTTATTACTGGAAGGGGAAATTAACGAATACGGCTGGTATTGATATTGAAAAGGGTGATGATGCCGAGTTTATAATCCCAAGGGGTAGCAACCGCTTTAACTTTGTTGGCGGCGCCAAGTTCATTCATGGGGGTATCATGCCTCAAGAAATTTGTGTTCCGGTTCTGCATGTTAGAGAGCTAGATTCCAAAGGGCAAACTAAGCATGCCAAACAAAAAGTCAGTGCTGTGCCTCTCAATAATCCAGTCAAAATTGTTTCTAATATTGATCGCATTCAATTTCTACAAACAGACCCCGTGGGCGAAAAGTTTAAAGCTCGAGAGTTATTAATTTGGATTGAAGACCCAGGTGGCAAAAAAGTAAGCTCAAGTGAGAGGGTTTTATTTGAGTCACCTTCTCAAAATATGGAAGAGCGCAAAAGGAATGTTCAAATTAAATTGGAAGGCAGCGGTTTTGATAGGACCGTGAGTTACAAGCTAATTATGGAAGATACTGATAGCAAAGTGAGAGCAACACATTCAGTAATTATAGATATAGCTTTTGAAGATGATTTTTTCTAGAGGTAGGCACTGATGAGTATTGAGCATAAAATTGAATTAAGCGAAGAAAGAGCAGATATTCGTGGTGCTGATCTCGACGAATTGATGACGTCGGAATTTAAAGGGCGAGTTGTTCGTAAAGATTTAACTAAACAGTTGAAAGAAGGGGCGAACGTTCCAGTCTACGTTCTTGAGTATTTGTTAGGTATGTATTGTTCGTCAGCGGAAGATGAGCTTATCGAAGAAGGCCTAAAGAACGTTAAGAAAATTTTGACCGAGAACTATGTTCGTCCCGATGAAGCAGAGAAAGCCAAGTCACTCATTCGTGAAAAAGGTACTCACAAGGTTATTGATAAAGTAACGGTAAAGCTAAATCAGAAAAAGGATGTGTATGAAGCCAGCCTTTCAAATTTAGGGATTAAAGATGCCGTTGTTCCTAATAAGATAGTGAAAGAAAATGAAAAGCTTTTGACTGGCGGTATCTGGTGCATTATTACCATTAGCTACTTTTACGAAGAAGGCCAGAAAACTTCTCCTTTCTCCGTGTTTAGCTTAAAGCCGATCCAAATGCCGTCTATGAATATGGATGAGGTATACCAGGCTCGCCGTAAGTTCACTATGGATCAATGGATAGATGTTCTATTGCGCTCAATTGGTATGGAGCCAGCTAACCTTGATCAACGCTGCAAGTGGCACTTAATAGCTCGCATGATCCCATTTGTTGAGAATAACTATAACGTTTGTGAACTAGGCCCTCGTGGTACAGGTAAATCACACGTTTATAAAGAATGTTCGCCTAACTCGTTGTTAGTCTCTGGTGGCCAAACAACGGTTGCCAACCTGTTCTACAACATGTCTTCTCGTCAAATTGGCTTAGTTGGAATGTGGGATGTTGTGGCATTTGACGAAGTTGCTGGTATTCGCTTTAAGGATAAAGACGGTATACAGATCATGAAAGATTACATGGCGTCAGGTTCATTTTCGCGTGGCCGTGATTCAATAGAGGCTAAGGCTTCTATGGTCTTTGTAGGTAACATAGATCATAGTGTTGAAACCCTAGTTAAAACTAGCCACTTATTAGCGCCGTTTCCTGCCGAGATGATTGATTCTGCTTACTTTGACCGCTTCCATGCATATATCCCTGGTTGGGAAATTCCAAAGATGCGCCCTGAGTTCTTCACAGACCGTTTTGGCTTAATAACCGACTACTTAGCTGAATACATGCGTGAAATGCGTAAAACGACGTTCTCAGACGCAATAGATAAGTTCTTTAAACTAGGCAACAACCTAAATCAGCGTGATGTTATAGGAGTTCGTAGAACAACTTCGGGCCTGCTAAAGCTTCTCTTCCCAAACGGTGAGTACAATAAAGATGATGTACGCACTTGTTTAACGTATGCGTTAGAAGTTCGTCGTCGCGTTAAAGAGCAGTTAAAGAAGATTGGTGGGATGGAATTCTTTGATGTGAACTTTAGTTACATCGACAACGAAACACTAGAAGAATTCTTTGTTAATGTACCAGAGCAAGGTGGCTCGAATTTGATTCCTGCTGGAATTCCAAATGCAGGTGTTATTCACTTTGTCGACGAAGGCGCTGTTGGAAAACTTGGCGTGTATCGCGTCGAAACGCAAATGACACCAGGAACGGGTAAACACTCAACTTCTGGTTTTGGTTCTGACACATCCGCAAAAGAGCAAGTGCGAGTTGGTTTTGAATACTTCAAGGGCAATCTAAACCGCATTGCAGCAAATTCTCGTTTCTCAGAGCATGAATTCCACCTTCATTTTGTGGACTTACAGACGTCAGGAAACAGTCATGGAGCTAGCTTAGCGTCACTGGTAGCCTGTTGTTCTATTTTGTTGAATAGGCCGATACAGGAGCAAATGGTCGTGCTTGGCGGTATAACGCTGGGAGGCGTTGTTAATCCTGTTCAGGATTTAGCATCTAGTATGCAAATAGCCCTGGAAGCGGGAGCAACAAAAGTGTTACTACCAATGGCGTCTGCCAGTGATATCCCATCTGTACCTGCAGAGACTTTCACGAAATTCCAAGTGAGCTTCTACAGCGACCCAATTGATGCCGTTTATAAGGCCTTAGGGGTTCAGTAGGAAATGAATTACCTCCAGTTTATTAAGGTGGAATAGTGCGAGTAAGTTTCATCCTATAGTTTCCATGTGAGCGATCACTTTAAACAAGTGATCGCTATTAATATTGGAACTTCTCCTTTTTTGGTCACGCGAAAGGCTTTCAGTCGAAGGGCTGGAATGTGCCAAAAGCGGACGGTTAACGCCCAGCTAAGCGGGAAAATTAATTTGTCCGTTTGAGCTGCTTGTTAGTTGTTTTTAGTCAACGATTTTTTACATCACTATACTTATAATTCTTTTTATGAATATTAATTATGTGTTCTTCGGTCTCTAAATTTGGTTCCCCAAGTATTATAGTATTATCTCCATTAAAGAGAACAAAGAAGTCTTTTTTATTAAATATAACTGTAAGGTTTTTATTGGCGCAATCATGAGGTTTGCAAGAATGAACTACGGTGTAAATATTACTGTTTACATTAATCGAATAACTTAGCCCGCTAGGCCCTTCAAATTCCATAGCCCAAGTAGGTAAATCATAATCCGAAACCAAACTTAAATAAGTATAATTAAAATATTCGTCTTTTATCCATTGCCATGCATATTTTTCTTTAGAGTATGCATTAGTAAAAAAAAATAACAATAAAGCAATTGGTAATACCTTCAATTTTACTACTCCATTTAAAAATAA
Source organism: Pseudoalteromonas sp. T1lg76 (assembly GCF_002964725.1). Taxonomy (NCBI): domain Bacteria; kingdom Pseudomonadati; phylum Pseudomonadota; class Gammaproteobacteria; order Alteromonadales; family Pseudoalteromonadaceae; genus Pseudoalteromonas; species Pseudoalteromonas sp. T1lg76. The sequence goes on along the minus strand of NZ_PQCE01000015.1, from coordinate 32,234 downwards.
CGCCCTGTTAACAGGCGAAATTATGCTGGCTATAATGTGAAGCGGAGCGAAACCAAGCCAGCGCAATTTTGTCTGCTGTTAAACAGATTGTTATGCAACAATCTCACTACAAAGCATCACCACCAAAATTATTCCATTGCTTAGTAAAGCCCGCCGCATCAAACAACACAGTAATGTCAGAAAATTCAAACTTAACAAAATCCTTCTTTTTGAATTCGTCAACTAGAAAGTTATCGCCTGCTTTACTTATAGGAGTCATATAGACATGGCTACCGTTGCAAAATCGATAATAGCGCACATTTTGACCGTTTGTCTTAATCGTACTTGGATCTAATATTTCTTCTTGGTCTGAACAGGGTAAATCCAAAGTGATGTAAATTTTTTGTTCTCCATCCATATTAGCACTAATACGAGCTTCAAAGATCGCATCCCAATCATCACTTGTTTTGTCAATTTTAAAGCCAAGCAATGCGGCCTTACCTGTGGCTTCAAAACTTACTGTTCTTAGTAATTCGTATGAAGGATACATATCAGCAATTTCGATATTTTTCGGATCAGTTAGATCCAAAGTATTTGTAGCTAAACTTTGAAAAGAAATAAACATCAGCGGCAGAAGTAATTTTTTCATTTTTCCTCCAATCAATATAATCTTTTAATATACACAACAAAAACTTCCAGTTTCAGCTGCGTTTATAGAGTTTGATTGCATAACATTTTAGTAATTATGGGGACGTTGTTCGTGTCACATAGTCGCTTGTTGAACTGAGGCGCTACCTGCACCTAGCTTGGTGTAGTTTATGCTATGGGAATTTGTTTTTTTAAGCATGGGGGGCAATGACTTGGTTTGCTCAATCCTTTAGCTTTTTTTGTGCTTCCCAGCATCGCTCAGTCGTGTTTTTGTGTTTCTATTACAGCGCTTCCAGGGTCTATAAGCAACCTTTTTTAAACCGCACAGCCTACCCCATCCCAATCCTGTTAATTAGGTTAGCTCATTGAATAATTAAGACACCCATACCAATATCTCACTAAGGTCATGGTCACAGCGACAGATCTTAAACCTTTAAAGTGGGTGTCTTGTTTATTTTTTGAAGTTTCTCAATTAAATCTACCTCTTAAACCTGTGGTGAAATATAACACTAATCTAAGCGCGGTAGCGCGTCCTTACTTGAGCGCCTTGTTAGGTGCTTTTGTATTAATCGCAAAGCTCTTCGTAAGCATCACCAATATCACTTTCATAATCTTCGATATAAAACTGTCCTTCCTTGCCGTCCTTTCTGGTTAGAATTTGAACCCCATAAGTTTTCATTTTCCCATAGACAACATCACCTTCGTATAAATACACACCGGAATAATGCTCTGCTGCAATGTACCAACTATCAGTGGTTTCAATGATTGAATTTCCGCTACCGCATACGTCTTCTTTGACGACAACACCAGTATCGGCAAAAACCAGACTGGTAAAAAATAAAGGAATGATTGCTAATAGTTTCTTCATATTTGTCTCCTTGCACCTAACCATTTTAATATCGAGCGATTGGGTCGTTTTTCTGCCGCAATCTGTCTCGTTTTTGTCCTATGACCATTGATAGCAAATTTAGGAAGTACTTACCAGCATTGAAGTTACGCTACATTGCTCTAAACGTGGACACGACAAAACGACCCGATGGGTCGTTTTCTTGACTATGGGAGAAACTCAACGATTATGGATGTATAAACAGTACTTTCAGTGGATTGGTTGATAGGCAGTTACACAGATTTAGTTACAGTCTCTTCATGACGCTAATCTTTTCTCATACGCTACTAGAGCAGTCGAAAATAAATTTTAAACCCTATCAATGAGGGCTTGTTGAATCGTTACCTAATTAATATAAATGTCGGCAAACGAATTTCTGCAAAGCTGCAATAACTCTCTAGATGTTTTTTTCTGTTTATCTAAAGGATTATTCTCAAATGCTAATAACATTCTGTTAGATTGCAATATTGCTTTTGAAGACATTTTAGTATAATCGTCTTTACTATAATTAGCCTTGATATAGTCGCCCACATCTCTAGCGTAGTATGAAAAATTATCGATATCTTTTTGATACATAATACTTTTGAATGTACTGTTGGTATGCAAGAGACTGCAAAATAATGACATAATGAATTTTTTTTCATTGTTTTCAACGTCTTGCGCACTTGAGGCGAAAGGAATAATGATAATTAAATATAAACACAAATTGTTGCGAATTGATTTTAGCAATGCAGCAGATCCTTTTAATTTTTATTGATTAAATATAGTTTAAAATAAAAAACTTCCAAATATTAATATTCTTGTTGTTAGGTTTTTTAGGCTAATCCTTTTAGTAAAAGTAACAATATCCTTTTGATAGCTGCTGTTTACTATTTGTTACTTCTATTGGGAACCCGTTATGTTCGAATGGTCCTGTTTTGTATAGGTATTTAGAGTTTGAATACTCATACCAGCCCATTAACGTTTTACCCTGATACCAATGACTAAATCGGCCATCAACGGTTAAAACTTTATTTTTAACTGTAATGGAGAAAGAACGATTATTATCTGTTTTACAATTTGCCTGATATGCAGATGCAGACGTAGATGTCAACAACAGAATTAACAAAGTAATCTTAAATTTTTTAATACACATTTATCATCCACCTTTAATAAACTAGTCAATTCCGTATGATTCAATTTATCATTCCATTTAATCCTACATTAATTGAAACCAAAAGGGTAACCAGTTTTGCAGAATCAATGCTCCATCACAAAATCTTGACCAACTGTTAGCTCACTCTAGAACACTTTGGGGCATAAACGAGTTTAAAATCTACCCTCCGCTTTTCACAGAAAGCAGACCTTACGAGTTCAGTTTACGAACGAGGTTTTTTCGCACAAAGATGACTTTATCTTCTCTGCATTATTTTACTTCATTCTAAATCCCCCTTTAACGAAGATACTTAGAATTAAGGTCGCATATCGATAATACAGAGGACGCTCAATCACTACTTAGAAAATGCCGTCTCCCGTTGCTCCCAGGCAACGGATCTCGACTGGAAACCTTTAGGGTTATCCAACCGAGGGAAATTGGTGTACCCACGGTAAGAGCTGGCACTGGGAAGGCCAGCTGGGTTAGTTGTACGAATGCGTTGCAAGTGGCCCTGGTGAATGGCAGAGCAATAATGCGAATAAGCAGGCACGTGTGCCTGCTTTTTTCTTTTCCAGCGCAGAAGGCTTTCGTGTCGGGGTAAACGAACGCCCTTAATTCCTCTGCCTCGGTGCTATGTACTCATGCAGGTCAAAAAATAGAGGAGTTTCTGCATGACGTCTAAACAAAGATTGGTTCTTACTACTTTAGATAAGCTTTGTTGGCTATTTATGAGGGTAGGGGATGTTTTGTTATTTGTGTTCCTGGTCGACATGCTGGTGCCGATACGTCAGGCATTGGGTTGTCCGCTGCAAACTATGGATATTCTGATTGCTTTAGTGTCAGCCTGGATGGTAGCGCTGCTGTTGTGGATTGTGCAGTTAGAGCTATCTAATAAGTATGAGTAGTTCCCCGTGTGAACGCTTATTTAGTTATGCAGTTGAATAAAACAGGAGGACAGACTGCATGAATCGAATGAGTAAAAGACAATATATTATCCGGGCAATACATGAACTGCTTCATACATTTGCTTTGGTAAACCTGGTTATCTGGATAAGTAACTGGCTTGGCCTGGTCACAGTCAATACAACTTACAAGTTGAGTGACATAACAGGGCTTATGATAATCACTGGCATCTATGTGATATCCGTTGCACTCAAGGTTTGGAGCCTTGGTAAGCGCAACATATAACACTGTCGGCACCCTTGGGTGCCGATTTCTTATGAGTAAAAGAGTGTGTTTATGGGCTCGGTGAATTTTGTCCTGAAAATTAACTTCTCTTGCAGCAAGGTCGCCTCCTGCGTGGTGAGATACGGCGCTTTGGTTTTCTTGTCGTATCGATGCGGGAGCTCATCAAGTAACTGGCGTTGAAAGCGCCTGGTGTCGTCAATTACTCTGCCTGAGCTGCTGACAAAAAAGACCTTATCAAACAGTGGGCGCTGACAAAGCATATTGTTGGCAAGCTTCAGTAAGGTGGCCTCCACCTTGTTCTTATTTTTAAACGAATTCTCCAGCTCAATTGCAGCGGTACTGTAATCTGAGTTAATGACAACGGCATCAACGTTTTTGATGTCGTTGGACGGGTAGAGGCGTTTAAATTCTTTCTCGGTGACAAAGCCTCGCCATTGCGGGGCAGGTTGACCACTGGTGGTTTTGTTGTGCACTCCCTGCATCAACACAAATTGTAAGATGGAATCGTGCATGATGCTGTTCTGATTGAGTTGCTCAATGGGATTGGTTTTGGACCGAAACAGTATTTCATGGCGTATTACTTCCTCAGCATACCTGGCACCGGAAAACGTCAGTACGTAGACAACCCCATCAGCGGCGCGGCTGGTTTTTACTTTTTCGAGTAACTGCTTTTTGATCAGCTTGTTTAGTAATTCGGTGACCTTGTGTCTTTGTATTTCGAAAATGGCCGTCAAGGCGATGGCTGAGACAAAGCCAAATCGCGCTGCCAGTACCACGGCTATCTCTTCTTTTCTTCTGGCCTTGTGTCGATTGCTCAAGTTCTTTGAGTAATACATATCGATTTCAAAATAAGGCTGATACACATTCCAGTTGGTAATACGTTCGGTATTGTCGAATAACAGCATAAGACTCCTTTGTAAGTCTATTGAGTAGGACTTTTACAAAGGTTCGTACTATGCGAAATAGTGCAATTTTCAGGTTGTTGTTGGGTAACTGAGTCGGTGTTTTAGTCGCGGCGCACTACCCAGCAGGGCACCTGACTCTTTACCACTATCAGCAGGGAGGCATTTAAAAACTCAAAACGATGTTTTGAGTTTTATCGCTTGAACCGCCCGCCAGCTCTGGATGTTGACGTTCGTCAACGAGCTGGCTCTACGTCACTTTGTGACTAGCTCATCAAGCTCAGCGCATGTTCGGCTGCGCCGCACTAACCCCATTTTTACCATGCTTAGCTATGCAACATTCAGTTGTGTTGCTGGCATAGCCAATCAGCCTACTCGGTTCCTCGTATGCCAGGGGTTTGGCACTTACACGCTTCGCTGCTGCTGCCAAATTTTTGCGCGGCAAAAACAAAACTGGGGTTAGTTCGCCGCAGCCGAACATGCGCTGCTTCACGTTGCCATTTGCTTCGCAATGACAACATTACGCGATTTATTGGTTTGATTCTCAAACGCACTTTATTGCAGCCAAAGCCTTGCTTTGCTACGGGTGTTTGCGCTTTGCTTTATTAACTAACGGTGCTCCATAATGAGCAGAACTAGGTGAGTAAGAGGGAGGGGGAACCTAAAGGGATTGCTTGAGCGAAACAATTACATTGTTGCTGAGCTATCGCAGTCAATGAAATTGAAAATGCCATATTTTTTATTAATTTACTAGTAACACACAGCAATTTAAACAACGTTAGGGTAATAAAAATATGACGCTATTAAGCCAACAGCTGTTCGGTCATTGTGACTGTGAGAGCGATACCACCTCATCTCAAAGCAATGAGGTAGAAGCCATCTCATCGGAGCCTCAAGTAAATCCGGCCAACGGCTTACCGATGATTGCAGACTCCATGATAGACGTGAGCGGTAACGTTTACGGCACAAGCTCACAGGATATGACGCGGTCATTATGCACTGACAGCCATGAACTTACGACGCTCTGTGAACCATCAATGGGTAGCGTGGAGGAGTTAAACAGCGATGCAGGATTCATCCTTGAGGATGATAGCTTTAACACCTTTTCTGATGACAGCGGAGCCACAGATTGGGGCACCGGATTCTCAGACAATGCGGTGGGAGAGTGGTGACAGGCTAGTGTGCGTTTAAACCTATTATGTCTCTAAGTTGTTACTAGCAACGTCAATCAAAGGCACCTGTTTAATTGTTTTAGCTGGTGCCTTTTTTCACACTAATGCCTATCAGCAAAATGTTGTTTTTTTACTCCTTTGGAAGCGGAATTTTTGTTAGTTAGGAGGTGCTTCTTTGTAATGTAGTAGCGGTGTTTGCTTAATCATTTTTTTTTTGATTTAAAAAGCTTTTGTTCAAATAACGAAAATGTTTTAGGTCAACGAGAGTTTAAAAATGAGAAAATTAGTACCGCTTAGCAAGTATTGTGAACTTTCCGGAGAAAAGAGAAAAGCAGTTGAGCGTCGCATTGAGCGCGGAATATGGGCTTATGGTGAACAGGTTTTAAAAATTAAAGGAGTTCGCGAGCGATGGATAGACCTAGCCGCAGTTGAGGCTTGGGTTCGACAAAACACAATGCACTGAAGGGTTGTACTCACATTAATAAAAAGCAAGTACCGAAAAAATCAGTGAGCTAAGCACCATACGTGGTGCTTTTTTTATGTTATTTAGAGCGAAAGAAATTGGGGTATTTAAGTTATGTAGGAGAGTTTATAGCAATTACATTGTTGCTGAGCTATCGCAGTCAATGAAATTGAATTTGCCATATTTTCCAGTAAATTACCAGCAATAAATACAAGCTTTTGTCAGGCGAGGTTTATTGTTAGCTCACAACAATAAAGTAAAGCGTTTTTTGTTTTGCATAATCCTAATTCTTTTTTTTTTAAATTTTCTGTTCAAATTTATTACTCATTAGCAACTCATTAAGAGGCTCATATGTTAAGAGTTTTACCACTTCAGATGTATTGCAAAGAGTTTGGCGTTGATAAGACTGAGATCGAACGATTGATAGCATCAGGGGTTTGGATTTACGGAAAACACATTCGCAAAGTAGAAAATGTACGCGAGAGATGGATAGACCTAGACAGTGTTGAAAGCTTGAACTAGAACAAAGTGGAAAGAAAATGACAATAAAGGTAGATAAGAGTTTAAAGCTTCAACGCGGCGTGACCGTGCGCAAGAATCGTTATGGTGTGCCTACGAGTATCCAAATTTGCTTCAAATACAAAGGTCATACTTGCCGTGAAAAAGTTAACTATCCGTTGACACAGCAAGGTGTAAATAGCGCTATTTATTTGCTTGGTAAAATTAAGACCGAAATTCAGCAGGGGACGTTTTACTATGCAGATCATTTTCCGAACTCTAACCGACTGACAACTTTTGGCCATGCTAAACGTGGGGCCGTAATTGCGGATTACTTAAATAAGGTTATAAAAAACAGTCAACAGAGAGAACTTGCTAAGTCGACTATCACTGGCTATGAAAAAGCGCACTCAGCATTGAAAGCGCTCTGGACTGTGCCCGTGGGTGAATTGACATTGATGATAATTATAAATTTTTTGAAAGCGCAGAATTGGTCTAGTAAGACAAGCCGGAATCGTATCTCAGTCCTTAGCAAAGCTTTAGACTTGGCTGTTATTGATGAACTTATTAATTCCAACCCACTGAAAAAGCTTAAGCTATCTGAGCATGTCAGAGTTAATAACAAAGTCAGTTCGAGGGGGAAACATGAAGATGTGAATCCTTTTTCTCCAGCTGAAATCGAAAAAATCTTGGGCGCTGCTAGCGGTACAGATCGTGCAATTATTGCGCTGTGCAATGACACAGGTTTGCGTAGCAGCGAATGGGTCGCTTTAAAAAAAGAAGATGTGTGCTTTGTCTCAAAAACAATTTCTATTTACGAAGCTATAGTTGAGGGAGTTACGAAAGACCCTAAATCAAAAAGTGGAAAAAGGACAATTCCTGTGTCAGATACAGTTATGTCTTATCTTGAAGAAGAGATGAATAGTCAAGATAGTGAGTACGTGTTTTTAAATAAGAAAGGAAATCATTTCAACCAAGACTCTTTTAGAAAGCATCGCTGGTCGAAAGTAATTGGTGATGCAGGTGTTAAATATCGTTACCCTTATCAATTGCGTCATACTTTTGCTAGCCGACTAATTTCTGAGGGTGAGAATGTGTGGAAAGTATCTAAATTGCTGGGCCATAAATCCCCTGAGACTGTCTTTAAACATTATGCCCAATATATTGAAGCTTATGAGAAGAAGGTGGAGACTTTAAGATAACAGCCTTAGTTAGGCCTTCTCGTAAAGTTTATATCAAAACACCGCTGTAGAGCGGTGTTTTTCTTGATGTTAAGAAGTTTCAACCTAATTAGGGATGCAGTCTGAGTTAACACTCCTTAGCTAAGCTGAATGCTCTGGAATCGGCCGATACGAGCCGCGGATTATGGTTTTGACTTAAACTTTATCCAATTATCAATATCTGCTCTTTTCCACGCGACTGCACGAGCAGAGAGTTTAAAACCCTCGGGGAATCGACCTTCCTTAATCATAGTGTATATAGTGGAGCGGGATAACCCAGTCATCCGAGAGATATCTTGTAGCCTTACAAGCTCGCTCACTTGACTTTTTTCAGCCTCTAACAGAGATATTGAAGAAGGAGTCGGAGGTGCGGTTTCAAACTGACTTTGTTGTAATTTTAAAGCTGCTTTCAGGTTTGTGATTTGTGTGAGAAATAAGTTGAGCTCAGAAATTGTGTTGGTACAACGGAGCTCGATTAGCTCCAAATACATTTGAACTTCTGATGGGGTGTGATTGGCTGGCTTCATTTAGATAAACTCAAAAGCGATTACATAAGATCTAAAGTAGAAAAATCCCCTTACTTGGTCAATCTGCTATCAACTCTACTTTCGTTAGCTTCCTTATTTACGCCGTTTCACCGCCAAAAAGTCGAAAATTTTGTGTGTACTATGCGTGTAATTTGAGTGGAATTCGATGTTTTTAATTTAATGAATGATTTGGCTGAAACTCAGCAGTGGCGGTGTGTGTAGCAGGGGTGTACTTTGTAGTGGGTGCTAAGTGGGTGTTTATTAGGTAAAAACCCTTCCAAGCCCCGTGTAGTGGGGGCTTGGTGGGTGTTTGAGTGGTGGAGCTGGGGGGATTTGAACCCCCGTCCGGAAAGCGTCGACCTTCGGTCCTACATGTTTAGTATCGTCTATTGGTTAACCTTTGAGTCTCGGACGAACACGATAAACAAAGGCGAGGCCGCTTAGTTTTAGCCCTTCAACCCCGGCCAGGGTTTCCGTAGCGAGTCCGTGTAGGGTGACACTTCAGAACCGGGTCCACAGACATACACCGGAGAAGTGCTAGCGGGCTATTATGCCGCTAGAGCGTAGTTATCGTCGTTTGCGATTACTTTAAATGCGGCTTTTTTACGAGGCCAACCGCACCTCGACATGCACCTTAGGCTTCTTGAATCCCGTCGAATCCTAATCAGCCCCTGAAATATGTTTCAGTCCTTGAAGTATAACTGAGTCGGCGCCTGCACCACAAGCACGATATGAGAATTTGTTATAAATCAGGGCTGTTCGTCTAGTTAATACACAGTAAACTGGGTAGTTGTATGGCAAAACAGTCATGATCGCTCTGGTTGGGCGCTAATCATGATTACTCTGACGCTGTTTGTTCAGGGGTTTGCTCCTGCTCATCTATCGGCAAAGGCCAGCCGCCAAGGGCTTGCCATTTGTTGACTATATAGCAAAAGAGCTCGGCGGTGCGCTCGGTGTCATACAAGGCACTGTGCGCCTGGGAGTTATCGAATTCGATGCCGGCGGCACGACAGGCTTTGGCCAGCACGGTTTGTCCCAGCGCTAAGCCCGCCAGTGAGGTGGTATCAAAGCTGACAAAAGGGTGAAATGGGGTGCGTTTAATTTTGCAACGCTCGATGGCGGCATTCAAAAAGCCGTGATCAAACGCGGAGTTATGGGCGACCACAACAGAGCGCTGACAACCGGCGTCCTTTTGCGCCTTGCGCACAAACTTACAAATGCTTTTTATCGCCTCAAGCTCGTCAACCGCGCCGCGTAGTGCGCAAAACGGGTCGATACCGTTAAATTCGATGGCTGCCTGCTCAATATTGGCGCCCTCAAACGGAGTAATATGAAAATGCTCGGTTTGATCCAGGCTCAGCACGCCCTGGTCGTCCATTTTTAAGGTAGTGACAGCAATTTCCAATAACGCATCGGTTTCTTTATTAAAGCCTGCGGTTTCAACGTCGATAACTACTGGAAAGAAGCCGCGAAAGCGTTGTGAAAAAAGAGGTTGTTGTGCGTCTGCCATCTATTTACTGCCCAAAGCCGATAAAGGTCGGCTATTATCGCAAAAACTCGACCCGGCCAACAGGGCTAAGGAAAAATTATTGTTGCTCACCCTAGCGGCCTCTAGGGAGAGGTTTATAAATTGCTAAATTTCCTATAGAGCCAGAATGTAATTTGAGGTCAAAGAGCCAATTAGATGTTGCGTCCAATAATACCCTGGTTGACTCGGGGCAAAAACCGTCGCGTGGTGATCCAGATGGCTAAGCCTTAGCAAGGCATTAGTGAATTCGGGGAAAGTAAAAAGCCAGCGGGCCGCTGGCTTTTTTATGCTTATACCAATTCTGTTAAGTATGTGAGCAGAGATAGCGCTGGATAAATGATGTGATAACAAGGCGGAATTTTTCTTATGTTATTCTCCATAGAAAAATTCCAACGCCGTTAGCATGATATTTAGCCCGCTAGAATGATTAGCTATTTAAGTGAATTGGTATCACATGTCGCCGGCGGTCTTGGCGTTGACCATGACGCTGATCTCTGTCCATTCGCCGCGCTGGTATACGGCAATGCGCAGCGGGTGGCCGGCAACATTATAAAACAGGGTAAAGCGGTCGATATCGCTGGTGATCTTCAGCGGCTCACCCAGTTTGTCGCTATAGAACGACTGCACCTGGCTGTCACTAAGGCGAGTGAAACCGTCTAAGACCATAGGGTACTTTTTTTCCACCGTCATGTGGGTTTGAAAATCTTCTGGCAACGGCAAAATAGATAAGTCGGCGTTAGCCTGGTGGCTGGCGGCCATCAGCAGGCCTGCAAATGTTAAGGTTGCCGCTCGACGAAGCGCGTTGTTCATGGTTTCACTCCATTTATATAAAATTATTAACCTGGATTGTAGGGTTAGGGCTTTATTCGTCTTATCCGTGTTAAGGGAATAAATAAGTTACAGCTCAAGCAGTTACTATCCCAGTTCAGGTTTATTACTTATCATATATAAAGTTAACCCATGTTTAACGAAAAATCATGTTATTTGTCCGCGTTTTAGGCCTCGGATAATAAATCGGGCCGGATGCAGGGCCTGATCAACACGTAAACTAAGAGGAAGTGGTTCATCACACAGGCTGGCAACCAGCGCCTCGGCACATATGGGAGCAGTGCATAAACCGCGGGCTCCGAGGCCGGTAAATAAGTGTAAACCGCTAAACTCGTGCTGCAAGGGCTCAGCTTGCTGCCATACGCCCACACCCAGTTGTGGGAAGGCCTTCATATATTCATGATCTTGTGCATATTGACCAAAGAGCGGCAGGTGATCGCTCAAGGTGGCGCGAATGGCCGCCTTAGCGCCTGTGACTGTGCCTAACTCCTCGGTCCAATCACATTCACCATAAAAGTCGGCAAATTGCTGCCAGTTGGTGTCATTATCCTCGGCGCGAATATCCCGCTCTTTGGTGTCCTTGGTAAAGGTGGCGCCCATGCAATGCGCGCCCTGGCTACTTGGGGTGAAGTAACCCTTGTGGCAAAGCACGGTATTAAGTTTGCTTGAAGCCGAGCTGTTTTCCAGATGTGATACTTGCCCGCGCACGCTTTGCAGCGCCAAGCCTTGACCCGGCAGCAGGCTGTCACTGTGCTCACCCATACAAATAAAGATATCGTCGAACGGACCATAGGTTTGCTGCTCACCCTCTAGATACCATTGCCCGTCTTGTTGACTCAAAGAGCGGATAGGAGTGTTAAAATTGAGCTCGTGCGCCACCTCTTTACAGGCGGCATCTGCTAAGGCCTGCACCAATTGTGGCGGGCTCAGCCAGCCACCTTTGGGAATAAACAGGCCACTATAAGGGATATCTATTGCCGCTAATTCACTGGCTTGATCTGCATCCACCTTGTGAATAAGCCAGTTAGGCCAGTTATCCTTGGCCACCAAGTTAGCGTGGCGTTTGCGCATCTCATCCTTTACCCCTTGTAACAAGACGCCGCACCATTGGTGATCGAAGGTGAAACCCTCACTCAGTAATTGATCATACAAGCGTCTGGCGTAGGCAAAGCTGTGGGCAAAGAATTCGCTTGAAGGCGACACATCCGCCTGAAGGTGCGGGTAGAGGGCGCCCTGATTATTGTGGGAGGCACCCTGGGCCAGATCGCCGTCGGCGCAAAACAAGGTGGCGGCGATATTGCGGGCGCTAAGACGATGCAGCAACAGGCTGCTGGCAATGCCGCCGCCGATAATGGCGACCTTATTTAAGGCGCGTGCCTGGCGCTGATAGGGAGCTGGGCAGTTGGCCTGTGCTGTCGGCGCTGTTAGTTGACCTACTATCATCTCCCGTTTGCGGCCATAACCCTTAACTTTTTTAACCTCAAAGCCGGCATCTTTCAAGCCGCGGCGGACAAAACCGGCGGCGGTAAAAGTGGCAAAGGTGGCCTGCTCGCGGCCTAAATGAGCCATGGCATCGAACAGGCTTTGTTGCCACATATCCGGGTTTTTACTCGGTGCAAAGCCGTCTAAAAACCAAGCATCGACCAGTCCGGCACTGCCATAATTAAGCTGAGCCAATGAGTCCTTTACATCGCCTATCCATAAATCCAGGGTAACTTTGCCAAAGTGCAGACGGTGGCAACCGGGCAGGGCGTCAGGGTACTGGGCCAATAATTGCTCGGCATATTGACTCAGTTGCGGCCAGTTATTCAGGGCCTTGGACAGATCGACTTTGCGAATGGGAAATTTCTCAAATGAGATAAAATGCAAGCGTTCGGCCTTTTTATCGGCACACTGGGTAAAGCGCTGCCAGGCATTAAGAAAGTTAAGGCCGGTGCCAAAGCCGGTTTCGGCAATCACAAAATGTTTGCGAGGATGTGATTTTAGTCTCTCATCTATCTGATTATGCTGATAAAATACAAAGTCAGATTCGGCCAAGCCGTCTTCGTTGGAAAAATAAACATCGTCAAAGGCATCGGCTACCGGAGTGCCGGTGTCATTAAAATGGATAGTCGCGTGGGTGATCATGAAGACTCAAGGCTTAACAGTTTGGCCGCTATTTTAACGTCTTTAGGGCGGCACGTATATTGTCACCAAAAGATCATCGCGACATGCTTGAAAAGTTCAGAGTACAGATGTACGCTGGAATGACCACTTTGTAGGACATTTGCGCGTACACTACACGCAATTTAGGAATAAGCTAGGGTAAATTCTCATGAGAAGAGCCGTAATTACGGGTATCGGTGTAGTTTCAAGCATCGGTAATAATAAAGAAGAAGTATTAGAGTCTTTAAAAACGGGCAAAAGCGGTATCGCTTTTAACCCAGAGTTTGCTGAATACAACCTTCGTAGCCAGGTTTCTGGCAGCATCGACTTAGATGTGAAAGAGCACGTTGATCGCAAAGCATTCCGTTTTATGGGTGATGCGGCAGCCTATGCTTATATTTCTATGGCTCAGGCGATTGCCGATGCCAAACTAACGGATGAGCAAGTATCTAACGAGCGCACCGGCCTTATCGTTGGCTCAGGTGGCGGTTCATCTAAGTACCAGGTTGAAGCGGCGGACACCTTGCGCGAAAAAGGCGTTAAGCGTGTAGGACCTTACATGGTACCTCGTACCATGGCGAGCACCACTTCTGCGTGTTTGGCCACTCCTTTTAAAATTAAAGGCGTTAACTACTCAATCAGCTCGGCTTGTGCCACATCTGCACACTGTATCGGTCACGCGGTTGAGCAAATCCAGCTGGGTAAACAAGACGTGATCTTCGCCGGTGGTGGTGAAGAGCTACACTGGACCCTAGCAATGGAATTCGATGCCATGGGTGCCTTGTCTACCAAGTACAACGAGACACCTGAAAAAGCATCACGCACCTATGACGCTAACCGTGACGGTTTCGTTATCTCTGGTGGTGGCGGTATCGTAGTTGTTGAAGAGCTAGAGCATGCCCTTGCTCGTGGCGCGCACATCTACGCTGAAATCACGGGTTACGGTGCCACTTCTGATGGTTACGACATGGTAGCTCCTTCGGGTGAAGGTGCGGTACGTTGTATGCGCCAAGCCATGCAAGACCTGGACACGCCAGTTGATTACCTGAACACGCACGGCACTTCAACGCCTGTAGGTGATGTAAAAGAGCTGGGTGCGATTCAAGAAGTGTTCGGTGGTAACTCACCAGCTATCAGTGCAACCAAGGCGATGACGGGTCACGCTCTAGGCGCTGCCGGTGTACACGAAGCAATTTACTCATTGCTAATGCTTGAGAACAACTTCGTAGCACCGTCTATCAATATCGACGAGCTGGATGAGCAGGCACAAGGCCTGGACATTGTTACCGAGCGTCGCGATGTTGAGCTTAACACCGTGATGTCTAACAGCTTCGGTTTTGGTGGCACCAACGCGACCCTGGTAATGAGCAAGTACAAAGCTTAATACCGACCTGAGTTTGCAGAAAAAGCCACGCAATTGCGTGGCTTTTTTGCTTTGTGGCAGCAGCATGATTAAAATAGCGCTCCGCTAGTCCCTCTGGGAAGAAAAATGAAAATATTAGCAGATCAAAATATGCCCCTTGTGGATGCCTTTTTTGCCCCTCTGGGCGAGATTGAGCGATTCGATGGCAGGGCCTTGACTCCAGAAATGGTCAAGGATGCGGACGTATTACTAACGCGCTCGGTGACCCAGGTTAATGCCGAGTTGTTGGCGCAAAATACCAGCTTAAAGTTTGTCGGCACCGCCACCATAGGCGTCGATCATATAGATCAAGCTTACTTAGCCGAGCGTCAGGTGCCTTTTGCCAGTGCTCCGGGTTGTAATGCGGTGGCCGTAGCCGAATATGTGCTCAGTGCGGTGTTTGCGCTGGCGCAAGAGCAGCATTTTTCTGTGTTCGACAAAACCATCGCCATTGTTGGTGTGGGCAATATCGGCCAGTGTCTGGCGGATAAACTCGCCGCTATCGGCGTGAAAACTCTTTTGGTCGACCCGCCGAGACAGAAGCGCGGCGATGTCGGAGACTGGCACAGCCTGGAAACAGCCCTAGCCGAGGCCGATATCATCACCTTTCATGTGCCCCTGGTTAAAGACGGTGAGCATTGCACCTATCATTTACTCGATAAGCAGCGCATCGATGCATTGAGTGAAGGTAAAATTCTGATCAATGCCAGCCGTGGTGATGTGATAGACAATCAGGCCCTGTTAGCGCGTCAGCAAGCCGAGGATGACTTATGCTTGGTGTTGGATGTGTGGGAAAACGAGCCGGATATTCTCGAAGAGCTGTTGCCCTATGTAGAGCTGGCGACGGTGCATATTGCCGGACACACGCTGGAGGGCAAGGGCCGTGGTACCTCGATGCTATATCAAGCCTTGTGTCAGCACCTGGGTCTGACACCCAACAGTGATTTAGCGCAGCATTTGCCGACACCAAGCCTGACTCAGCTTACTCTAAGCGAGAGCTGGAGTAAGGAGGAGCTTGGCGCCCTGTTACACCTAATTTACGATGTGCGTCGTGATGACGCCATTTTACGTGCACAACTGCATAGCCATGGCTTTGATCTGTTGCGCAAAACCTATCCGGTTCGCCGCGAGCTCAGCACCTTGACGCTCAGCGGTAGTAACCCTTACCTGAGCGCCTTGGCAGCGTTTGGGTTTAGTATTTAACGCCTTGAGGAAGAGATATGTCGCAAAAATATAATGTCGCGGTATTGGGCGCCACTGGTTTAGTGGGTCGTCAAATCATAGAGACCTTGGCGGAAAGAAAATTTCCGGTTGATCAACTGTTCCCATTGGCCAGCAGCCGCTCTGCGGGTGAAGAGATTGAATTCAACGGCGAAACCATAGAAGTACTTGATGTTGAGCAGTTCGACTTTGCCAATGCGCATATCGGCTTGTTCTCGGCCGGTGGCAGTGTGTCTGAAAAATACGCGCCCATCGCTGCAGAGGCTGGGTGTGTGGTTATCGACAATACCTCACAATTCCGTTACGACTATGATGTGCCTCTGGTTGTGCCAGAAGTGAATGCGGCCAGTCTGGCGGATTTCCGTAACCGCAATATTATTGCCAACCCAAATTGTTCAACCATCCAGATGCTGGTGGCGCTAAAGCCAATTTACGATGCTTACGGCATTGAACGCATTAATGTCTCTACTTACCAGGCGGTGTCGGGTGCAGGTAAAGAAGCGGTTGACGAGCTGGCAAAGCAAACCGCTAACCTGATGAATGGTCGCCCACTGGACAATAAGGTTTTCACCAAGCAAATGGCGTTTAACGTTATTCCACAAATCGATGCCTTTGAAGACAACGGCTATACCCGCGAAGAAATGAAAATGGTGTGGGAAACCCAGAAGATCCTGGGTGATGAAACCGTAATGGTGAACCCAACGGCGGTGCGTGTGCCGGTATTCTTCGGTCATGCCGAGGCCATTCATTTAGAAACCCGTATGCCGGTGGACGTTGAGCACGTTAAGCAGTTATTACAGGATGCTCCAGGTGTTGAGCTTATCGAAGACGAGCATGATTACCCAACGCCGGTATCCGATGCCAGCGGCAACGACAGTGTTTATGTCGGCCGTGTGCGTCAGGATATTTCTCATCCGCATGGCTTAAATATGTGGGTGGTGAGTGATAACACCCGTAAAGGTGCGGCTACCAACAGCGTACAGATTGCTGAAGAGCTGATCGCTCATTATCTTTGATATCATCGGCACAGGTTGTCGACCTTTGCCGCTATGGTTGTAGGTCGGCATTCTATGCCGACAAAATCCTCAATTAATATCACCATGTCGGCGCACAGCACCGACCTACAAGAGAGCGGCTAATGGCCGCTTTTTTTATACATATCAAGCGCTTCGTTCTAGATTTAAATTGCCTCACTGGTCGTGGATATTCGCCAATATCTGGTTTATAGTTTGCAAGTGGAATAATACTTGCTGTTACTTGCCATAAATTGCAATAAAGCACAAAAATAACAACGAATCGTCAAAAAATGCTCGTTTGCCCACAGCCCTGCAAATAAAGCACTTAACGTTAGTAAAGGAAAAGCATGCGCTCTCTAGTTACCCTGTTTTTTTTACTCCTGGCCTTAAGCCATGCTGGTGCCAGTGCGCAAAGCACCGAGAACCGTGACCCGGAAGGGGCTGATAATAGCGAGCAAATTCGTGCTATCGGGCCGATTAAACCGAGCGATACCCTGTGGCGTATTGCCGCCAGGGTGCGCCCGGACAATTCGGTGACCATGTATCAGGTGATGGTGGCGCTGTATGAAAAGAATCCAAACTCCTTCCTGGATAACAATCTTAACCATATGCGTGACGGCGCTTACTTACAGATACCGTCGATGCGGGAAATTCGCACCATAGATCCGCTTTTGGCCAAGGCCAAGTCGGAGCAAGACGATAAGTTGTGGGCCAAGATCAGAACTGCGGGTGCAACCGCAAGTGTTAAAACAGGCAGGGTGCGTCAACAGCAGGCGGCACAAGCAAAGCGTGAATTGGAATTAGAGATTGAGCGACTCAAGCAAGAGCAAAATGAGCGCTTAGTCGAGTTACAACAGCAGCTTAGCGCTTCGGTAAGCAATGCCGAGTCGATCCTCGCCGACAATGAGCGTCTACGTACGCAATTGCAGAAAATTACCGATCAGCTTATCCAGGTTCAGGCCCTGCTTGATGAAAAAGATGCCGAGCTGCAACAACAGCTGCAGCAGTTTATGGCCGAGCGTAAGGCCATGGCGCGACAACAGCAAATTCAACAGGAGCAAAACGCCAACTGGTTTAATGCGTTGCCCGGCTGGTTGACTTGGCTGCTGATGATGACGCTGCCGGTTTTAGCCATTGTGGCGCTGGTGGTGATGTTTTTGAAAAAGCGAAGTAAGGAAGAAACGCCTAGCTCGGTGGCAGCAGAGTCATTGACCGCCGAGACTCAAGCAGTTGCTGCGGCTCAGCCCTTAAACGAGCCGAATGAAGTGGATTTTGCCGCTATTTCCAAGGAAGAGAACGTCGAGGAAAAGAACGCCAAGGCAGAAATCAGCCAAGAAGAAGCAGTATTCCCGCAGCGCTCTGATTTACCGAGCATTGATGCCGATACCTATGTCGAGACCGATAAACCGGTGTCACTAAGTGACAATCTGGACGCGCTGAGCGATGCAGAAATTAATGACTTATTTGTCACTAAGGTGCCGGCGAACGAAGAGCTAGATAAGGATGAGGTTCAGGGCGAAGACAAGGAGCTTTCAGCCGAGCTGTCGGCCGAGCTTTCAGCTGAACTTTTACCGGAAGATTTACCCGAGCATGCGGCAAGCGCAGAAGACGAGTTTTTACCTGAGGATTTATCCCAGCCTTTGACAGATCTTGCTCCTGAGCCTTCAGCTGAGCTCTTGCCAGAAGAGGTTGCCGATGAATTCGAAATTGATCAGCCGCTAGCTGGTGTACAGGGTGAAGATGATGAACATTCAGGCGCTTCATCCGCCGAGCTTTCAGCTAAACTTTCAGCAGAACTTTTACCGGAAGATTTACCCGAGCATGCGGCAAAGGCAGACGATGAGTTTTTACCTGAGGATTTAGCGGAGCCTTCTCCTGAGCCTTCCGCCGAGATCTTAGTGGAAGAAGTTGCCGATGAGTTTGATATCGATGCTCTGTTGGCGGCGGACTACGACGAAGACTCGGCCCTTGATGATGAGCAAATGGATGAAGCGTTTCTTGAGGATATCAGTGACACGGATTTCGATGCCATGCTTAACGAATTGGCAGAGTCACCGACTCAGTCAAGGGAGCAGCTGCCGGAACGGGACGATATTCCTGGTGATGTAGACTTGCAGGCATTGATGCAAGATGCGGATGATGATCTCGCCGATCTTGAACCCATCAATGATGGCCTTGTTGATGCGTTTAGCCAAGCCTCTGATGAAGCTGCAAGTGATGGTCAAAGTGAAGACGAAACCGAGCAGGCGGCCGCACCACAAGAAATAGAAGCGGGCAGCGCAGGTCAGTATGTGGAAATCGATGATCTGCTGGCGCAAAGCGATGACGTCGAACTCGCTGAGGAGCCTTATAAAGACGCCAATATGGATGTGGGCCTGGGCGAGTTTGATGATTTGCTCGAAGATACTCCTAAAACAGATGTCGATACCGAGGACGGCGGTTATAGCGCTAAACTGGATTTGGCCCGTGCCTATCTGGAAATCGATGATCTTGACTCGGCACTGGAGGCGCTGCAAGAGGTGCTTGATAATGGCCCGCAAACCCTGCAGCAAGAAGCACTGGCACTGAAAGAGCGGCTTCAAAGATAAGCGCCTTGGCGTGATTGCTAACCCCTAATAAGCAGCCGGATTAGCTATTTAGGGCCAGAGCAGATAAAATGCCGAAAATTTTGCAATCGAAAAGAGTGTCAATGCGCGTCGCGTTAGGAATTGAGTATAACGGTGCTCGCTACAGTGGTTGGCAGCGCCAGTCCCATGTCAGCAGTATTCAGCAAGAAATTGAAACGGCCTTATCGCGAATTTGCGATCATCCGGTTGAGATCACCTGTGCCGGGCGCACCGATGCCGGTGTCCATGCCACGGGCCAGGTTATACACTTTGATACCCACGCCAAACGCGATATGGGCGCCTTTACCCTGGGCATGAATTCGCAGCTGCCAGACGACATTGCCGTGCGCTATGCCATGCAGGCTGACGATGAATTTCATGCCCGCTTTAGTGCCACCGCCCGTCGTTATCGTTATGTGATTTACAATCATCCTTATCGCCCGGGAATTTTACGCTCCGGTGTGACCCATTATCACCAGCCCCTTGATGCCGAGCGTATGCATGCGGCTTGTCACTATATGCTGGGTGAGCAAGACTTTACCTCCTTTAGGGCGGTGCACTGCCAGTCCAATACGCCGTTTCGCAATATTCATCACCTTAATGTGGAACGGGTGGGGGACTATATAGTCATAGATATCAAGGCCAATGCCTTTTTGCACCATATGGTACGTAATATCACCGGCTGTTTAATGGACATAGGCGTAGGCGCACAGGAGCCGGATTGGATGCAACATTTGTTGCAGCTTAAAGACCGCACCCAGGCCAGCGCCACCGCCAAGCCTAATGGTTTATACTTGGTGGATGTTGATTATCCCGAGAAGTGGCAAATACCTTCTACCCCTTTGGGGCCGCTGTTTCTGCCCAATAATTAGGGAAAAATAGCGTCACTTTTTGATGTATTTAGTTCATACAAAAGTTTGACTGGTCGCCGTAATAGACTACGCCGACCAGTTTTTTATATCTAAGCAACTAAATTCATGTTTTAATTGTGCTAATTTATCGGCTAATTTTGGGGTGGTACATCCGCCTCGCTACTAACAAGCATTAAGAGAGTTGCAAATGAGCTGGTTAGAAAAGATCTTACCAAAAACAACCAAGTCTTCGGGCAAAAAAGAGATCCCTGAGGGCGTTTGGGCTAAATGTACTTCGTGTGATGCCATCCTTTATAAGGCTGAGCTAGAAAAGGCAATGAACGTGTGTCCTAAGTGTGATCACCATATGCGTATCACTGCACGTAAGCGTCTGGAGCTATTCTTAGACGACGCCGGTCGCACCGAGTTGGGCGCTCAGCATGAGCCTAAAGACGTCTTGAAATTTAAAGACTCGAAAAAGTATTCAGATCGTATCAACGCTGCACAAAAGAGCAGCGGTGAGAAAGATGCTCTGGTTGCCATGAAGGGCCAGCTAAAGGGTATTCCTGTTGCCGCAGTATCGTTTGAATTTGCCTACATGGGTGGTTCAATGGGCTCGGTAGTGGGCGCGCGTTTCGTTGAAGCCGTGAATGTGTGTTTAGAGCACAACATGCCACTGGTGTGCTTCTCTGCGTCGGGCGGTGCTCGTATGCAAGAAGCGCTTATGTCACTGATGCAGATGGCGAAAACCAGTGCAGCACTGGCGAAAATGAGTGAAAAAGGCCTGCCGTTTATCTCGGTACTGACAGACCCAACCATGGGTGGTGTATCGGCGTCATTGGCCATGCTAGGTGACGTTAACGTGGCTGAGCCAAAGGCACTTATCGGTTTCGCCGGTCCGCGCGTAATCGAGCAAACTGTGCGTGAAACCCTGCCGGATGGTTTCCAACGCAGTGAGTTCTTACTTGAGCACGGTGCCATCGACATGATCGTTGACCGCCGCGAAATGCGTGACACCTTAGCGCGTCTGCTGGCCAAGCTAATGAACTTGCCTTCTACCGAACAAGAGCATAGAGTAGCGTAAATTTCTCGGCAATCTAGAAACTTACCTATGTCAGATTCGAAACCGAGCCAATCGTCTAGCCTAGATGATTGGCTTTGTTATTTAGAGCAGATCCATCCTGCCAACATTGAAATGGGCCTTGAGCGCGTTCAGCGCGTGGCAGAGCAAATCGGCCTGCTCGATACCCGCAGCAAAATCATTCTTATCGCTGGCACCAACGGCAAGGGCACCACGGCGCAATGTTTAGAAGCGCTGTTATTAGCCCAGGGCTATAGCGTCGGTACCTATGCCTCGCCGCACCTTATTCGTTACAACGAGCGGGTGCGCATCAATGGCGCCGAGCTTGACGATCAAATTCATGTGGATGCCTTTAACGCGCTTGAACAAGGGCGAGGGGACACCGCACTCACTTATTTTGAGTTCGGCACCTTAGGGGCGCTACACATCTTTAAGCGTATGGATGTGGATTATGTGCTGATGGAAGTAGGCCTAGGCGGGCGTTATGATGCCACCAATATAGTCACTCCCGTAGCCTGCGTAATCACCACGGTGGATCTTGACCATAAAGAATACTTAGGCGATACCCGCGAATTGGTGGGCTATGATAAGGCCGGTATTTTCCGCACCGGTGTGCCTGCTATTGTGGGCGATTTGGATATACCCCATACCGTAGTCGATTACGGCAAGGAAATTGGCGCCGATCTATGCCTATCCCGTCGCGATTTTCATTTTAGTGAAGATGAAGTCACCTTTAGCTGGCAAATGGACGATTATGATCTGTGCTTTGCCCAACCTGCTATTCCGGCGCAAAATGCCGCCACGGCGCTGAGCGTACTTTATAAACTCAACCTATTACCGGATATTACGGTGATCGCTGATTGCCTTAAGGCCCTTAAGGTCACCGGGCGTTTTCAGACCCTGAGCGAGCAGCCCTTGGTAGTCACGGATGTGGCTCATAATCGCGAGTCTGCACGTTTTCTCGCCAAGCGTTTACAATCCTTTAAGCAACAAGGGGTTAGTATTTATGCTATCGTTGGTATGTTGGCCGACAAAGAACACGCCGATGTTATTGAAGCGATGAAGGATGCGGTCGATTATTGGCATGTGGCTACCTTGGATAACCCAAGGGGCACACAGGCTGAGCAGTTGGCCAAAACGATAGGCAAGCAGGTCAGTGTAGCCGGCGCCCATAATTGTGTTGGCGATGCCATTGAGGCGGTTTTACCGCAACTTTGCGAGCAAAGCCTTTTGATTATTTTCGGATCGTTTTACACTGTAGCAGAAGCAATCACATTTTTTGAGAGTTAGGGGCTGTAAGAGTGAACTCAGGGTTTGTTAACCGTTTGATCGGAACCACTATTGTAGTTGTTGCCGCTATTGTTTTTATTCCTAATATTTTGGATGGCGATAAGGTGCGGTACAAGGAAGGTTTTAAAGCCATACCCGAGCGCCCTGAGTTCAAGTCTATCGACTTACAGCAGGCCTTGTCTGACAAGGCCGATATGGCTCCTTTACCTCAAGATGAAAAAATCGAAGAATTAGCCTCCGACGATGAAAAGCTCGCTTCTGGCTCAGCTGAGGATTTAGTTGATGGTTTATCCAGTGATTCCGTCGATAAAACAGCCGGCACACCGGCGCTGCAGCCAAAGGCGCAGCAACCCAGCGCAGAAAACACCACAGTGGCGGTTTCCACACTGACCAAGGATGAGCCTCTGGAACGCCCCAAACAAAGTGGCCTAACGCAAATGGCCTATGTAGTGCAACTGGGTGCCTTTTCCCGCAAAGGCAGTGTCGATGCGCTGATGGCCAAGCTTAAGAGCAATGGTTTCAAGGTCTTTACCCGCGAGGTTAAAACCGCCAACGGCACCCTGACCAAGGTGTTAGTAGGGCCGGAATTAAGCAAGGAAAAGCTTGAGCAACAACTGCCCAAGTTACAAAAGCTGACCAATTTACAAGGTCGTATTACCCAGTTCCAAGTAACAAAATGATCTGGTATTTAACGTCCCGCTCCGCTAGAATGCGCCCCAAACTAACGACTAGTGGTTATTATGATCTGGGTTGATTACGCCATTGCCGGCATTATTGCACTGTCTACCATTATTGGCTTAGTGCGAGGCTTCATTAAAGAGTCTATGTCGCTGGCCGTTTGGGCCGCTGCGTTTTTTGTATCCAGTATCTTTTACCCCTATTTAGCTTCCTACCTAACCAATATTTCAGAACCCCTTTTAAGAAATGCCGCAGCGATAGCCATACTGTTTTTCTCTACGCTGTTGTTGGGTGGATTGTTAAATTACATCTTAGGCGAGTTGGTGCAGCGCACCGGTTTGTCGGGTACCGATCGCGTGTTTGGAATCGTGTTTGGTGCCTTGCGTGGCGTGTTGGTCGTCAGCGCTATTCTATTCTTTCTCGATGCCTTTACCGGAGCCCCAAATACAAACTGGTGGAGCGCATCTCGACTTATCCCTGAATTTGGCTTTGTGATCGAGTGGTTTTTTGACTACCTCGAGAACAACTCAAGCTTTTTAAATTCAGCTAACCGTTAATCGGCGAGGAAATTTTAATGTGTGGTATCGTTGGTATAGTCGGAACATCGCCTGTTAATCAGGCTTTGTATGATGGCTTAACTGTTTTGCAACACCGCGGTCAGGATGCGGCGGGTATTATTACGATTGAAGATAATACCTTCAGTCTGCGTAAGGCCAATGGCTTAGTAAAAGATGTGTTCCATACAAGACACATGAAGCGCCTGCAGGGCAATATCGGCCTGGGTCATGTGCGTTACCCAACCGCGGGTACCTCAAGCTCGGCGGAAGCGCAGCCTTTCTACGTGAACTCGCCATTCGGTATTGCCATGGCCCATAACGGTAACCTGACTAACGCCGAGCAGCTAAAAGAGCAGCTGTTCAACGAGGCGCGTCGTCATGTAAATACCACCTCGGACTCTGAAATCCTGCTAAATGTGCTTGCCCATGAGCTGAGCAAGTGCGACAAGCTGAAATTAGCCGCAGAAGATATCTTTGCCGCTATTTCAGAGGTGAACTCTAAGGTTATCGGTGGTTATGCCACTATCGCCATGATCATCGGCCACGGCATGGTTGCGTTTCGTGACCCGCACGGTATTCGTCCGCTTATCTTTGGTAAGCGCGAAACTGAAAAGGGCACAGAGTACATGTTCTCATCAGAGAGCGTGGCACTGGACACAGATGGTTTTGAAGTTATCCGTGACGTAGCTCCGGGTGAAGCCATTTATGTAACCGAAGACGGTCAGTTGTACTCACAACTGTGCGCTGATAAGTCGGTTTACAACCCATGTCTTTTTGAATTCGTTTACTTTGCCCGTCCTGACTCAACTATCGATAATATGTCGGTATACGCCACACGCGTAAACATGGGTACCAAGCTGGGCGAGAAGATCAAACGCGAATGGTCTGATAAGGATATTGACGTGGTGATCCCAATTCCAGAGACTTCATGTGATATCGCTTTGGAAATCGCTTCAGTACTTGAACTGCCTTACCGTCAGGGCTTTGTGAAGAACCGTTATATCGGCCGTACCTTCATCATGCCGGGTCAGGAACTGCGTAAAAAGTCGGTACGTCGTAAGCTCAATGCCATTGCCCGTGAATTTAAAGGCAAAAACGTATTGTTGGTTGATGATTCAATCGTGCGCGGCACCACTTCAGCCCAGATCGTTGAAATGGCCCGTGAAGCCGGCGCTAAGAATGTATACTTTGCCTCAGCGGCACCTGAAGTACGCTTCCCGAACGTCTATGGTATCGATATGCCATCGGCTGCCGAACTGATCGCTCATGGTCGTGAAGTAGAAGACATCAACGCCAGCATTGGTGCAGATGGTCTTATCTATCAATCTCTGGAAGATCTGGTTGCCGCAGTATCCCAGGAAAACCCGGAAATTACCCGTTTTGAAACCTCGGTTTTCGATGGTTACTATGTGACCGGTGATATCGACCAGGATTACCTAAATCGTATCGACGAGCTACGTAATGACTCGGCTAAGTCTGGTCGTGAAAAGGCGATGTCGGCAAACTTGGAAATTCATAACCAAGACGATTAAGCGAATAGACAATAAAAAAGGAGCCTTTGGCTCCTTTTTTATTGCTTAAAATTATTGCTAGCGGCTGTAGGCGGCTAGCTAAAGACAGGTGAGACTATGCCGTTGGTCCATAAAATAGCGGTCGCCGCGAGGATAATCACCAAGAGCACCAGGCCACAGGTCACCACAGAGCTGGCATAGATAAAACCGCGTTCGTGAGGAATATGCATCAAAATTGGCACGCCGGTGTAGAGTAGATAGACCGAATAGCTTAGCGCCACCAAACCAACGCAGACAATAAACCACAAGGTCGGATAGAAGGCCGCAAAGGCCGCCATAAATACCGGCGTTGAGGTATAGGCCGCAAGCTCAAGTGTTTGCGTAAAGGTCGGCTCGGCGCCGAAGGTTTTTGCCATCCAATGAGCCAAATAGGCCAGCGCAAATACGCCGACAATCAAGGCCACATACATGGCGCCACCAATAAGCAGTGCGCTGTCGTGAGTCAGATAGACGGGATCGCCGGTGCCGACGCTCCAACCTAAATGAACCGCCGAATAATAACCCATGATACTGGGGATCAGGGCGATAAGTAGAATATGCGATAAGCTGTAAAGTAGACTTTCGTGGCGGTTGTCGATGGTTTGCCACTCTTCAACCGGATGGGCGTACAAGCCCCAAAGATGATTTAGAATCATATAGTTACCCCTTAAATAAACTGGTTTTTGGCTGTATTATTTTTCACCAGCACTCATTTATGTATCGTCCAGAGCTAGAGGTTTGTCAAGAAAGTCCCCCCGCGCGATGAATATGGTAAAATAGCGCCAATTACCAAGATATTGATTGAAGTTATGCTGGCCAAGTACCAAGAATTATTAGCACCTATTCATTCTTTTTTGCGCTGTGAAACACCGCAATCCTGGGTTGAGGAAGCGAAAAAGCCGGAAAACCTGCGCATTATTCTGACCGATCACCTGATCTGTGAACTCAAAGCCGCGCAGAGCGCCATGTATCTTATTCGCCGTTATGCGGTGGACGAGCAAAGTGGTGAGGCCTTGTTGCAGTGGCTTAAGCCTTATGAAGACTTTACCTATCGCCAGGTCGGCGATTGGCGTGCTCTTGCCGATCACAATAAGCTCAACAAATCCATGATCCCTAAATCCAGCGTACCTTATGGCCAGGAACTCATAGATAAAATGGTGCTGTTGATAAAAGAAGAGTTGCACCACTTTTATCAGGTGCTGGAGACCATGCAGGAATGCGGTATCGACTACGATAAAATCACCTCCAGCCGTTATGCCAAGGGGTTGTTGCGCCATGTACGCACCTATGAGCCCCAGGCTTTGATCGACAAGCTGATCTGTGGTGCCTATATTGAAGCGCGCTCATGTGAGCGTTTTGCCATGTTGGCGCCCCATGTGGATGCGCGTCTGGGTGAGTTTTATGTCTCCCTGCTGCGCTCGGAAGCGCGTCATTATCAGGATTATTTGACCCTGGCTTCGGCTCTCGCCGGTGAGGATATTTCCGAGCGCATCGCGGTTTTTGGTGAGGTGGAAGCGGAGTTAATTGCTTCGCCGGATAAGGATTTTAAGTTTCACAGTGGCGCCCCCGTTGCCGCTTAGCGGTTAACTAAAAAGTGGCCAACTTAAAACGCCTAACTAAAACAAAAAAGCCCACGCGCTAATTGTGCCTGGGCTTATCTTTTTTCCGGTGAGCTATTTAAAGTAAAGGCGCTCGCGCTCATGGCCATGGCACAGGGTCAGGCCGCTAGCATCGGCCACTATGTAGGAGCTGTGCTCATACCAATCACCCAGTACCACCCGGGTTTTACCACCATGATCATGAATGGCGGGGCGGTGGGTATGACCGTGGATCATCAGTTCCACCTTATGGGCAGCAAAGGTTTCCAGCACCGCACCAGGCTCGACATCTAAAATCTCGGCGCGTTTGTTTTTCTGGCTCATTTTACTCTTAATGCGCGCATTGCGAGCAACGCGGCGGCGATACCAAAGTGGCATGGCCAGCATTAATCTCGGCCACCACCAACCGCGCGACTTGCGGCGAAACTTTTGATATTCGATATCCTGAGTGCACATTTCATCGCCATGAAGCAGCACCACTTGTGTGCCATAGAGGTTGATTACGCTTTGCTCGGGCAGTAAAGTCATGCCCGCCTGGGCTGCGTATTTCTTGCCGATCAGAAAGTCACGGTTGCCATGAATAAAGTAGACCTTCACGCCACTATCACTTATCGCTTTTAATCTTGTGGCAATATCATCGCTCAGTGCTTCATTGGCATCATCACCAACCCAGACCTCAAAAAAATCACCGAGAATATAAAGCGCATCCACATCTGCATCTATATGGGTGTCTAAAAACTCAAAGAAGGCGGCGGTGATATCTGGCTGAGCGGCGCTCAAATGCAGGTCGGAAATAAACAGCGTACGTTTCATGGGGCCCTTAATAGCAAAAAGCGCGACAGAGCCGCGCTTATTAAAGTATTACTCTACAGTAACCTTAGTGATCACCACATCTTCAAGTGGTACATCCTGGTGGAAGCCAGCAGAGCCTGTGGCTACGCCTTTGATCTTCTCTACTACGTCCATGCCTTCAACAACTTCGGCAAATACACAGTAACCCCAGCCTTGCGACGTTTCGCTGCTGAAGTTTAGGAAGTCGTTGTTGTTCACATTAATAAAGAACTGAGCGGTGGCCGAATGTGGATCCGGCGTACGCGCCATGGCTACCGTGCCCACTTTGTTGCTTAGGCCGTTGTTGGCTTCGTTATCAATTGGGTCTTGCACAGACTTTTGGTCCATGCCAGGTGTAAAACCACCACCTTGGATCATAAAACCATCGATAACACGGTGGAAAATAGTGCCATCGTAAAAGCCTGATTTGGCGTAGTTTAAAAAGTTGGCAACTGTTTTAGGTGCTTCTGCTTCAAATAGCGCCAGCTTGATGGTGCCCATATTGGTTTCTAATACAACCATGATGATTCTCTATGTATTGAGGTGAAAAGATTATTTTATCTCACAGCAGTGAAACACTCAATTGACTAAGGGAGGATAGGGCCATTAAGTCCTTTAATTTGTTGCTTTTGGTCTTTTGTTCGGTGGCGGCTTGCCCAGTGCGGTGGTAAGATAGCGCCATTAATATAACCGATAGGATCCCCTTGTAATGTTGCAGATATACAACACACTTTCACGTCAAAAAGAACACTTTGAGCCCTTGAATGCCAATAAAGTGGACATGTATGTGTGTGGGATCACCATTTACGATTATTGCCACGTTGGCCACGCCCGTACTTATGTGTCGTTCGACGTGATGAACCGTTACCTTCGC
The DNA here is from genome assembly GCF_002964725.1 of Pseudoalteromonas sp. T1lg76. NCBI lineage: Bacteria > Pseudomonadati > Pseudomonadota > Gammaproteobacteria > Alteromonadales > Pseudoalteromonadaceae > Pseudoalteromonas > Pseudoalteromonas sp. T1lg76. The sequence goes on along the minus strand of NZ_PQCE01000015.1, from coordinate 3,560 downwards.
TACCTTGGCTATGATGTCACCTATGTGCGCAACATTACCGATGTCGACGATAAGATCATTGCTCGCGCCAATGAAAACAAAGAGCCTATCGATGCTTTAACCAAGCGTATGACGGCTTCTATGCATGAAGACTTTGCTGCCCTAAATATTCTGGCGCCGGATATCGAGCCTACGGTAACCGGTCATATGGATGACATTATCGCCATGATCGAGCGTCTTATTGCCAAAGATCACGCCTATGTAGCGCAAAGTGGCGACGTGCTATTCGATGTTTCCAGCTTTAATGATTACGGCAAGCTATCACAGCAAGACTTAGAGATGCTCCAGGCCGGTGCGCGTGTTGAAGTTGCCGCAGGCAAAGACGATCCTTTGGACTTCGTGCTATGGAAAAAAGCCAAGGCTGGTGAGCCAAGCTGGTCGTCACCTTGGGGTGAAGGTCGCCCGGGCTGGCATATCGAATGTTCGGCCATGAGCTCTAAGCACCTAGGCGAATACTTTGATATTCACGGTGGTGGTTCGGATCTGCAGTTCCCACACCATGAGAACGAAATTGCCCAGTCGTGCTGTGCTAACAATGGCCGCTATGTGAAAACCTGGATCCACACCGGCATGGTGCAGGTAAATAAAGAAAAGATGTCTAAGTCATTAGGCAACTTCTTTACCGTGCGTGAGGTATTAAAAGCCTACGATCGTGAAACCGTGCGCTACTTCCTGATCAATGGCCATTATCGCAGCCAGTTGAACTACTCGCAGGAAAACCTGGAGCAAGCCCGCGCATCTTTAGAGCGCATCTACACCGCCTTACGTGATGTTGAGCCGGTTGAGATTGAGCTTAAAGGCAACAAGTATGCGGCGCGTTTTGAAGCGGCCATGAATGACGACTTCAATACGCCGGAAGCGCTGCCTGTGTTATTCGAGCTGGCAAAAGAAGTGAACCGCCTTAAGGGTGAAGATGCTCCAGCGGCGGGTCAACATGCCTATCTGCTGGTTAAGCTGGCGGAAGTATTAGGTATTGCTCAGCAAGACCCAGCGGCTTTCCTTCAGGGTGAGCAGGACGACGATGAGGCGGCACACATCGAAGCGCTGATTGAACAGCGTCGTCTGGCCCGTGAGAACAAAGACTGGGCTGCGGCAGATGAAGCCCGTGATGCGCTTACGGCCTTGGGTGTGGTGCTTGAAGACAGTGCCGGTAAAACCACCTGGCGTAAAGCGTAAACGCAAAGGTATAACGCCTTGTTAAAAACGCCGCGCATTTGTTCGCGGCGTTTTTGTTTGTCGTTTCTGTCTTGACCTCAAGCTAGCTTAAGGTTTTAGCCTGGCTGCCGTTATTATCAATCAGGAATCCGAATGAATATTTTTCTTGCCATGATCCCCGCCTTCTTATGGGGAACCACCTATGCGATCACCAAGTACGCCATGCCCGACTGGCCACCCATTTTACTTGGTGCCTTGCGAGCCTTACCGGCAGGGGTTGTGCTGTGGCTTCTTAAACCCTCTTTGCCCAGAGGTGGGCAGTGGCGCCCCTTGCTGCTTTTGGCTGCGGTGAATATCGCCCTGTTTTTTGCCTGTATCTTTGTGATGGCGGTTAATTTGCCAGCGGCCATTGCCGGGGTTGGCATGGTTTCCGTACCTGTGGTGGCACTGCTTTATGCTTGGCTGGTGAAAGGGCAGAGACCCGCCTTGGTGCAATCCATTTGCGCACTGGCTCTGGTCTTTTTAGCCTGGCTCTTGTTCGATCCAAAAGAAGTGAGTTTAACCCTGATTGGCATGCTGGCGTTATTTGCCTCCTTGCTCTGCATAGTGGTTGGCAGTGCCCTGGTGCAAAAGTTCTCCATGCATATTCATTGGTGGACGGTACTGACCTGGCAACTGATCCTTGGCGGCACCTTGCTTGCAATTGCTGCGCTTATCCAGGCATTTTATCTTGAGCCCGAGGCGTATCAGGCGCTGCAAAATCCCATCGAGCGCCAACAATGGTTGGCAGTCTTGTGGCTGGTGCTGCCCAACACCGCAGTTGCGTACAGCTTATATGTATGGCTGTTGGGGCGCATGTCTGTGGTGGAGTTTACCTTTGGCACCATAGCCAATCCCATCGCCGGAATTATTACCGCGGCGCTGTTATTGGCCGAGACGTATCAAGGTTGGCAATATGCCTTGATGATGGCGATGATAGTATTTTCGGTAACGCCGCAAGGGGTGCAATTACTGCGCTCGCGATGGGAAAACAAAAAGGCCAGCATTTAAAGCTGGCCTTTTTTGAATTTAGCGCATCACCTTAGCTGTGGTAGTTTTCACAGGCTTCTAGGGTGTTTTCAATCAAGCTGGCAACCGTCATCGGGCCCACACCGCCTGGAACCGGAGTGATATAGCTGGCGCGTTGGCTGGCAACATCATAGGCTACATCGCCGACCAGGGTGCCGTCGTCTAAGCGGTTAATACCCACATCGATCACCAAGGCACCTTCTTTGATCCACTCGCCAGGAATAAACTCCGGCTTACCTACAGCCACCACTACTACATCGGCGCGGCGAACATGGGCTTCTAAGTCTTGGGTGAACTTATGACATACGGTTGTAGTACAGCCCGCCAGTAGCAACTCAAGTGACATAGGACGACCAACAATGTTTGACGCGCCTACAACTACTGCGTGCATACCCTTGTAACGAACGCCGGTTGAGTCCAGCAGGGTAATAATACCTTTTGGTGTACAAGGACGTAGTGCCGGCATACGCTGGGCAAGGCGACCGATATTATAAGGGTGGAAGCCATCTACATCTTTATGTGGAGTAATACGCTCTAGTACTTTCTCGGCGTTCAGGCCCTCTGGAAGCGGCAATTGGACTAGGATGCCATCAACCTCAGGATCGGTATTTAGCTGATCAACTAAATCAAGAAGTTGTTGTTCGCTGGTATCGCCTGGCAGATCGTAAGACTTAGAAACAAAGCCTACTTCTTCACATGCCTTACGCTTAGAGCCTACATAAACCTGGCTTGCCGGATCTTGACCTACCAGTACAACCGCCAGGCCTGGTGCGCGCAGACCTTGCTCTTTACGTTCGGCAACACGCGCTGCCACTTGGGCGCGAACTTGCTTTGCAATTGCCTTACCATCAATGATGTTTGCCGTCATGAGTAACCTTCAATTGGGGTGAGTGTGCTCTTTAGGGGGCGCTAAAATAGTCACACATAATTAGAACGAAATACTTTTATTTGTCCCATGCGGTATAAAAAGGGGTTACCGCACCGGACTAGGCCAATATTTTCGCAGAAAAGCGCTGCATAGCCAAGCTGTGACCATAAGGAAAGCACTGTTTTGTGGGCTAAATTGATAAAATATCGAACAAAATCGTCAAAACTTAAACAAAGCGGGTTAAAAATAAGCAAACGCACTGTTGGGGCGAAAAAAATGTTTGACCTCGTCAGGTCAAATCACTATTATGCACCCCGTTGTCAACGAGGGGTCAGGTTTGATTCCTTAGGCAGCGGCAAGTATCGGCGATTAGCGCAGCTTGGTAGCGCACTTGGTTTGGGTCCAAGGGGTCGCAGGTTCAAATCCTGCA